>JAYVXE010000410.1:0-11532 GCA_043785395.1 Burkholderiaceae bacterium
GATCCGGTGCGCAACTTCCTGCCCAGCACCGGGCGCCTGGTGCGCTTTCAGCCGCCGACCGAGACCATGTTCTGCGCCGACACATCCCAGTGGTACGGCGTGCGGGTCGACACGGGCGTGCAGGACGGCGGCGAAATTCCGATGTTCTACGACCCGATGATTGCCAAACTGATCGTGCACGGCAGCGACCGGCAAGACGCCATTGCCAAGATGCGCGCGGCCTTGAACGGCTTTGTGGTGCGCGGCGTCAGCAGCAACATCCCGTTCCAGGCAGCGCTGCTGGCGCACCCGAAGTTTGTGGCCGGCGACTTCAACACCGGCTTTATTGCCGAGAACTACGGCAAGGGTTTCCAGCCGTCAGACGTGGTGGCACAAGACCCGGACTTTTTGGTGGCGCTGGCCGCCTTCATGCACCGCCGCTACCGTGCCCGCGCCTCGGGCATCAGCGGCCAGCTGGACGGGCATGGCGTCAAGGTGGGTGAGGCCTTTGTGGTGGCCGCGCTCGACCCGCAAGGCCAGCATGTGTACACACCGGTTTCGGTCACTGATTTTGAAGGAAAAACAGGCTCTAGCGCAATACTGGTAAGCGGTACAAGCTATAAAATTGATAGCGAAGCAACTTTGGGCAGCCTCCGCATCGACGGCCTGGTCAACGACCAGCCCTTCACCGCCCAAGTGGAGCGCGGCGCGGGCAAAAATCCGCTGGCGCTGCGGGTGTCGTACAACGGCGCGCAGATCGAGGCGCTGGTGCTCACGCCGCTGGGCGCACGCCTGCACCAGCTGATGCCCTACAAGGCCCCGCCCGACCTGGGCAAGTTCCTGCTGTCGCCGATGCCGGGCCTGCTGGTCGACATTGCCGTGCAAGCCGGGCAAACGGTGCAGGCGGGCGAAAAACTCGCGGTGATCGAGGCCATGAAGATGGAGAACACCCTGTTCGCGACGCAGGACGGCGTGGTTGGCAAGCTCACTGCGGCCAAGGGCGATTCGCTGGCGGTGGACCAGTTGATTTTGGAGTTTGTATGAGTGCACAACAACGCCCTTTCAAAGTGCTCGGCATCCAGCAAATCGCCATTGGCGGCCCCGACAAAAACCGCTTGCAAAAACTCTGGGTGGACATGCTGGGGCTGGAAGTGACCGGCAGGTTTGTGAGTGAGCGCGAGAACGTGGACGAAGACATCTGCAGCATGGGCAGCGGCCCGTACAAGGTCGAGGTGGACCTGATGCAGCCGCTCGACCCTGACAAAAAACCTGCCGTCCACACCACACCGCTGAACCATGTGGGCCTGTGGATCGACGACTTGACCGTGGCTGTGGAGTGGCTGACGGCACAGGGTGTGCGTTTTGCGCCGGGCGGCATCCGCAAGGGCGCGGCGGGGTATGACATCTGCTTTTTGCACCCCAAGTCGAACGACGAGTTCCCGATTGCCGGGGAGGGGGTGCTGATCGAGCTGGTGCAGGCGCCGCCGGACGTGGTGGCGGCACTGGGCGCTTAGGCGCTTAGGTGCTTTGAGCCCGCAGCGCGCGGGCGCGTGCCATGGCGGCGGCGATGGTGGCGCGTTTGGGGTCTTCGGGGCTATCTGTGCTGGCGACGGGGAGCGGTGAAGGCAGCTGTGCCAACTCCGCTGCTGCTGTCTCGGTGGGGGTGAACGTGTCCAGGGCCACCCGGTTTTGACGGGCGCTGTAACGCTCCAATGCCGCCAGCGCTTGTAGGGGAGACCACGCATCCCAGCCGGTGGCGTCACCAGTGACGTTTTCGAGATAGATACAGTCCACCGGGCAGACGGGGATACACAACTCACAGCCCGTGCAGTGCGCCTCGATCACGGTGTGCATGTGTTTGTTGCTGCCCAGAATGGCGTCGGTCGGGCAGGCCTTGATGCACAGGGTGCAGCCAATGCACCAGGCTTCGTCGATGAAGGCCACATTACGCGGGCCCTCAACGCCGTGCACCGGGTTCAGTGCCAGCGCGGCCTGCCCGGTCAGGGCCGCCAGGCGTGCGATGCCCTCGGCACCGCCGGGCGGGCACTGGTTGATCGCTGTGCCGGTGGCAACCGCCTGGGCATAGCCCGCGCAGTCGGGGTAGCCGCAACGCGTGCACTGCGTTTGCGGCAAGGCCGCCAGAATGCGGCTGACCAAGGCCGCGCTGGCCACCGTTGTCGACATGGCCGGGATCAGCGGCGGCTGCGCTTGTGCGCGGTGGCTGCGGCAGCAGGCGGCGCTGTGCCCAGCGCTGGGCGTGCCGGAGGCTGGTTTGCCGCCGTTGCCGGTTTCACCGTCACTGCCGGTGCCGCCGCCGCTGTGACTGCTGCTGCTGGCACGTTGGCTGTGGGTTGCGCTGCCGGCTGCACGGATGGGGCCTGCGGCATGGCGGGTGCGGCGGGCGTAGTTTGCGTGGTGGACGTGGTGGACGTGGCTGGTGCCGTCGCTGCACTGTGCTTGGGCGTGGCGGCTGGTGCGGCTTTCAGGGCTGCTCGCGCCACCACAGGGGCCGGGGAGGGCTTGGCGGTGGCTGTGCTTTTTTTCAGCGTTGCGGCAGGCTTGGCGGCGGTCAGTGGCTTGGGTGTGGGCTTGGGTGTGGGTGTGGGTGTGGGTGTGGGCTTGGCCTTGGCCGCTTTTTTTGCTATTGGTTTAATAGCTTTTTGTTCTTTGGTGACAGTTGCTTCGCTGGATTTTGCTTGTGTGTTGTGCTCCAGAATGAAGCTTTTGACGGCGGGGTAGACCAGGTCGCGCCAGCGGCGGCCACTGAAGATGCCGTAGTGGCCTGCGCCCTGGGCTTCCAGGTGTTGGTGAACGCGGATGCCGGTGCACAGGCCGTGCGCAGCTTCGGTTTGGCCGGAGCCGGAGATGTCATCGAGCTCGCCTTCGACCGTCAGCAGGGCAGTGTTTTGAATGTCCTGCGGGCGCACGCGCTCGGGAACACCGGCCTTGGACTTGACGTCCCAAGTACCCAGCACCAGGCTGAAGTCTTGGAACACGGTGCGGATGGTCTCCAAGTAGTAATCGGCGTCCATGTCGAGTACGGCGTTGTACTCGTCGTAGAACTTGCGGTGCGCCTCGGTGCTTGCGTCATCGCCTTTGAGCAGGTCTTTGAAGTAGTCGTAATGGCTGTTGGCGTGGCGGTCTGGGTTCATCGCCACAAAGCCAGTGTGCTGCAAAAATCCGGGGTAGACGCGCCGACCCTTGCCGGGGAAGCCTTCGGGGACGCGGTAAATCACCTTGGTCTCGAACCACTCATAGGGCTTGGTGGTGGCCAGGTTGTTGACCGCTGTGGGCGATTTGCGGGCGTCGATCGGCCCGCCCATCATGGTCATGGACAGCGGCGTGAGCTCGCCGCGCGAGGCCATCAAGGAGACGGCTGCCAGCACCGGTACGGTCGGCTGGCAGACGCTGATGACGTGGCAGTTGCCGTACTTGGCTTGCAGGTGGTGGATGAAGTCTTCGACATAGTGGACGTAGTCGTCGAGGTGGAACTCACCGTCGGACAAGGGCACCAGGCGGGCGTTTTTCCAGTCGGTGACGTAGACCTTGTGGTCTTTCAGCATGGTTTGGACGGTGTCGCGCAGCAGGGTCGCGTAGTGGCCCGACAGCGGCGCGACGACCAGCACGACCGGCTGGCTCTTGAGTTTTTCCAGCGTTGCCAGATCGTCCGAAAAGCGCTTGAAGCGGCGCAGTTCGCAAAATGGCAGGTCGCGCTCGACCCGCTCGCTGATGGCGACAGCGACGCCGTCGACATCGACACTGCTGATGCCAAAAACGGGCTTTTCGTAGTCCTTGCCCAAGCGGTAAACCAGGTTGTAGCCAGCGGAAATTCGCTGCGACATCTGGTTTTTCCCGAGCAGTGTTTGGGGGTTGCCGTACATCTTGGCCGCAGCCTGGGCAAAATCGGCAAAAGGCTCCATCAAGGAGCGCTGGGTTTCATAAAGCTGGTAGAGCATGGTAGGGCCGCGGTTAAATGTTGCAGTGCAGCAATATAGCAGTTGTCACTGGATGTTTGGGCAGTAGAAACGCTAGGAGCCTGTAGGACTATCGGCATCGAAGCGAAATGGAGCCCCAGCGAGGACGGTTTTTGCCGACTTTGCAGGCCCATAGCCCGCTATGTGTCAAAAATACGGTGAAAAATGGACCGCTGCGGTCGATTTGCAGCCGACGCTTCCCCAAGTCCGACAGGCTCCTAGGGGCCAAACGCCGAAGACTGCGATTGCCTCTGTGCGCCCTTGGGGCCGCAGAGTGAATGCGGCGCCATGCATTTTTCAAAACATTTGTTACGTGTTTTCTTGAAGTCCAAGTGAATTGTGCGCCAAGGGATGATTAGACATGATGGTTTGCGCACTGTGTCAAGGACGCTGAAATAGGCCCGCGCTGCTGTCAGCAAACGGGCCAGCCGGCACCGGTGCCGGTGCCGGCGTCGGCATCCGCGTTTGGGGCCGACTTCGCCGCGCCCTTAGCAGCCCCGGGTAATCGGCATTTCCACTTCTGGCGGGTTGACTGCGTATTTGCCCAATTCCATTTTGGCAATGGCGTTGCGGTGCACTTCATCCGGGCCATCGGCAAAGCGCAGGGTGCGCGCGTTGGCATAGGCGGCGGCGAGCGGGAAGTCGTCGCACATGCCGCCGCCGCCGTGCACTTGCATGGCCCAGTCGATCACTTGGCAGGCCATGCTGGGGGCGACCACCTTGATCATGGCGATCTCGTTTTTGGCGACCTTGTTGCCGGCCACATCCATCAGCCAAGCGGCTTTGAGGGTGAGCAAGCGCGCCATGTCGATTTTGCAGCGGGCTTCGGCAATGCGTTCTTGGGTGACGGTTTGTGCGGCCACGGTTTTGCCAAAGGCCACGCGCGCAGAGGCGCGTCGGCACATGAGTTCGAGTGCCCGTTCGGCCAGGCCGATCAGGCGCATGCAGTGGTGGATGCGCCCTGGGCCGAGGCGGCCTTGGGCGATCTCGAAGCCCCGGCCTTCGCCCAGCAAGATGTTGCCCGCCGGCACCCGCACGTTGTCAAAGCGCATTTCCACGTGGCCGTGCGGCGCGTCGTCATAGCCGAGCACGTTGAGCGGGCGCACGATGGTGATGCCTTTGGCGTCAGCGGGGATGACGATCATGCTTTGCTGCGCGTGGCGTGGCGCATCGGGGTCGGTTTTGCCCATGGTGATGAAGACGGCGCAGCGTGGATCGGCGGCGCCCGAGATCCACCATTTGTGGCCGTTGACCACGTAGTCTTCGCCTTGGCGGTCGATGCGGGTGGCGATGTTGGTGGCGTCGCTGGAGGCGACGTCGGGCTCGGTCATGGCAAAGGCCGAGCGGATTTCACCGTCCAACAGGGGTTTCAGCCAGCGTGCTTTGATGGCCTCGGAGCCGTAGCGGGCAATGGTTTCCATGTTGCCGGTGTCGGGGGCCGAGCAGTTGAAGACTTCGCTCGCCCATGGCACCCGGCCCATGATTTCGGCCAGCGGTGCGTACTCTTGGTTGGTCAGTCCGGCGCCGTGGTAGCCCGAGGCTGCGGCGCTGTCGACCGGCAAAAAAAGGTTCCACAGCCCGGCACTGCGCGCCTTGGCTTTGAGCTTTTCTACCGTCTTGAGTGCACTCCAGCGTTTGCCCGCCACCGTATTGGCCGCCAGCTCGGCGCTGTAGGCGCTCTCCGAGGGGTAGACATGGTCGTTCATGAACTGCTGAACCTGGGCTTGCAGTGCTTGGGTTTTGGGCGAGTAGTCAAAGTCCATGGATAGATTGCTCCTAAGGGTGGTGGGAAAGGACGTGGTCAGGCGCCTGGGAAGGTGCCTGGAGGGGTGCCTAGAGGTGTGCGTGGTCAGACGCGTGGTCAGGCGGTTGAGGCTTTTTGCGCAAACTGCCAGGCCATGGCGGCCAGGGTTTTGGCGCCTGTGGCCGAGTGCTCTGCTTGGGCGCTGGCGGCTGTGCCGGCCTCGACCCGCTTGGCGATGCCTTGCAGGATGGCGGCCAAGCGAAACAGGTTGTAGGCGAGGTAGAAGTTCCAGTCGGCGGGCGCGGGCCGGGCGATGCCGGTGCGGGCGCAGTACTGGTCGATGTAGTCGTCCTCACACGGGATGCCCAGGCTGTGGACGTCGACTCCGCCGAGGCCGCGAAAGGCGCCGGGCGGGATGTGCCAGGCCATGCAGTGGTAGCTGAAGTCGGCCAGCGGGTGGCCGAGTGTGGACAGCTCCCAGTCCAGCACCGCCAAGACGCGTGGCTCGCTCGGGTGGAACAGCAGGTTGTCGAGCCGGTAGTCGCCGTGCACGATGCTGCGCATGGCCTCAGCGCCAGCGCTGGCCGGAATATGCAGGGGCAGCCATGCCATGAGCAGGTCCATCTCGGCAATCGGCTCGGTGACCGAGGCCACGTACTGCTTGCTCCAGCGGCCAATTTGGCGCCCAAAGTAGTTGCCGGGCTGGCCGTAGTTGTCCAGGCCACGGGCCGCAAAATCCACCCGGTGCAGGGCTGCGATGACGCGGTTCATCTCGGCATAAATCGCCGTGCGTTCTGCATTTTCCATGCCGGGCAAGGACTGGTCCCAGAGCACCCGGCCAGCGACAAATTCCATGATGTAGAAAGCGCGGCCAATGACCGATTCATCCTCACACAGGCAGTGCATCCGGGGGACCGGGACTTCGGTGTCGGCCAAGCCTTGCATGACGGCGAATTCACGCTCGACCGCATGCGCCGAGCGCAGCAGCTTGGCGACCGGGCCGGGCTTGGCCCGCATCACATAACTGCGGCTGGGGGTGATCAGTTTGTAGGTGGGGTTGGACTGCCCGCCTTTGAAGCTTTCCAGCTGCAGCGGGCCTTCGAACCCTGGCAGATGTTGCTGCAGCCAGTGCGCCAAGGCGTCTTGGTCGATGGCGTGTTGCGCAGAGACCGGCCGGGTGCCGATGAAATGGTCAAAGTCATTCATGGGGGAGGGCTCTCGGTGGCGGTGTGAGGGAGGCCACGGCAAGGCTTGGGCAGCCTGTGCCGCGTGGTTCCGCGTGTGTCGCGTATGCCGTGCCGTGCCTAGCCCGTGCTGGGGGCTGTGCTGTGCAGCTGCGCTGCGAGGCGGGACTCAGGGCTCGGCCAGGCTGGCGCGCAGCAGCGCTTCGCGGTTGCGTACCACCAGGCCACCGGGCTCGATCCGAATTGACTCTTCGCGCTCCATGGCCTTGAGCTCTTGGTTGACGCGTTGCCGGGACGCACCCAGCAGCTGGGCCAGCTCTTCTTGCGCCAGATGCAGTCCGATGCGGGTCTCGCGGCCATCGGCCAGGCTCGGCACACCGTAGCTGCGCACCAGGTGCAGCAGCTGTTTGGCCAGCCGTGCGCGCAGGGGCAGGGTGTTCAAGTCCTCGACCAAGCCGAAAAGCTGCCGGATTCGCCGCGCATGCAGGCGCAGCATGGCTTCGTAGAGCTCGGTGTGGGTGGCCAGGATTTTTTTGAAATCGGCCTTGGCAACGCACAAAATCGTGCTGTCGCCGTGCGCATAGGTGTCGTGCGTGCGTTGGTCGCCGTCGAAGATGGCGACATCGCCAAACCAGATGCCGGGCTCGACGTAGGCAAAGGTGATTTGCTTGCCCGAAAGCGACACCGAGCTGACGCGCACGGCACCGCGCGCGCAGGCAATCCATTCTTCCGGCGGGTCGCCACGGGCTGCAATCAGTTCGCCGTCGCGGAAACGTTTGACGTAAGCGCATCGAAGTATGTCGTGTCGAAGTGAGGGGGAAAGAGATCCGAACCAGCGACCAGCATTGATCGCTTCACGTTCTTCGATGGTAAGAATAGGGTCGTCCATGGCCTGTCTTTTGGGTGACTGATGACGCACACATTGTCACGTCTGAGACCAGTGCGGGTCTCAGGGTTTGTCGCCTGGGCGTCTGCCCACGGCGGCGGATCCGGGGTTCAGGCCAGGTTCAGGCCAGGCTCAAGCCTTGCATGTCAATGGCAGCGCGCTGGCCAACCAGCAAGTCGGCCAGCGCGCGTGCGCTACCGCAGCCCAGCGCCCAGCCGTTGTTGGCGTGGCCCAGGTTGAGCCAGATGCCGGGGCGGCCGCTGGCACCGATGCGCGGCGCACCATCGGGCAGATGGGCGCAGGCGCTTTTGCACTCCTGCACGCCGCTGTCGAGTTGGGCGGTGCCGGGAAACCAGTCGTTCAGCGCCTTGTACAGGCTTTGCAAAGCAGCGGCTTGCAGCTGTTGCGGGTTGCCGCCCAGTGTGCTGCTGCCGCTCACGCGCAGGCGCTGCCCGAGGCGGGTGATGCTGAGCTGTTGGCGCGCGTCGATGACGGCGCTGCGCGGTGCGTGAAAAGGGTCGCGGATTTTGGCGCTGATGCTGTAGCGGTAGACCGGTGCGATCGGCAGCTTCAGGCCTAGCGGGCGCAGCAGCGCAGCCGAGGCCGGCCCGGCGCAGACCACGATGGCGTCAAAGCGCTGGCCAGCGGTGGGCGCGGCGCGGGTGAACAGGGTGGCATTCGGTGCCGGGCTGATGTGGCTGACGCTGCTGTCGAAGACAAAGCTGGCCCCGAGCGCTTCGGCCTGGCGCCGCAGCAGCAAGGCGAACTGGCGGCAGTTGCCAACGCCGTCGTGCGGCAGGTGCAGCGCGCCAGCCAAGTGCTGCTCTGGGTTGAGTGCGGGCTCGATGCTGCGGGCGTTGGCGGCGTCGATTTCGTGCACCTCTACGCCGGCTGCGCGCAGCAGTGGCAGCACGCTTTGGGCGCGGCGGAGCTCGGACATGCTGTGCAGCAGCAGCAGGCTGCCTGCGCTGTGCTCGTAGTCCAAGGCCAGTGCGCTGCTGAGCTGCTGTTGGCGGGCCTGGCTGTAGAGCGCCAGCCGCAGCAAGTGGGCGCGCTGCGCCAGATAAGGTTTGGCCCGGCAACTGCGCAGCCACTGCGCGCTCCAGGCGAGTGTGGCCAGGGGTTGTGCGCTGCGCATGGCGGTGTCGCAACCAAACCAGCCACGGATCAGCGCGCCCGCCATGCCGGGCGCAGCCCAGGGCGCGACGCTGCCGGGGCCGCGCAAACCGGCGTCAGCAAAGCTGCCTTCTTCGGCCACGGCGCTACGGCGTTCGAACACCGTGACCTGGTGGCCGTCAGCGGCCAGCTCGTAGGCCGTACTGACGCCGATGATGCCGGCACCGACGATGGCAATTTTCATGAAGGAGGAGGGGTTGGAGGGAGGAAAGACGCAGACTGCAAAGCTTGCTGGCGGATCGGCGTTTGTACACGACTTGCGCGATGCCCAAAATTCTCGCCCGTGCGTCCAACCACGCCTTGTGCAAATCAGCGCGGAGTGTTTCAGGACTTACGCAAAATTGTCCGGGCTAGGCATTTTTCCGCAAGCCTCAGGAGCCTGTCGAGCTTGGGGGCATTCCAATCCCGGCCCGAGTGGTTTTTGTCGATGCAGCCTGAGCGTCCGGCCCAGCGTCATGGGGTGCTATAATCTTTGGGTTTCGCCCAAATGTGAGCCAAATTCGCACCATGCGCGCCATGTGCATCCCGTTGATGGGTGCAGCGGTGATGCAGGAATGGATGCAAAGATGGCTTGCCCGGTGCTGAACAAAACCTAAGCGCAAACCAGTCCTCAATAAGGTGTTTGCAGCTGCAAGGCTGTGAAAAGACCGCTTTGCCCCTTGCGGGCAGGCCCCGCAGGGCAGGGCGGTCGGACTGGATTTTAGACCCAACCTTTTAATTATTGGAATTACCCCCTATGTCAATCACGATGCGTGAAATGCTGGACGCTGGCGTCCACTTCGGCCACCAAACCCGTTTTTGGAACCCCAAGATGGCGCAGTACATCTTTGGCCATCGCAACAAGATCCACATCATCAACCTGGAAAAGTCGCTGCCGCTGTTCCAGGAAGCAAGCAAGTTCGTCAAGCAACTGGCGGCCAATCGCGGCACCATTTTGATGGTCGGCACCAAGCGCCAAGCACGTGAAGTATTGGCCACGGAGGCGCAGCGCGCTGGCATGCCTGATGTGGACCAGCGCTGGCTCGGCGGCATGCTGACCAACTTCAAGACGGTCAAGACCTCGGTCAAGCGCCTGAAGGAATTGAAGGCCAAGCAAGAAGCTGGCCTGGAGATCCTGAGCAAGAAAGAGCAGCTGACGTTTAGCCGCGAAATCGCCAAGCTCGAACGCGACATCGGCGGCATCCAAGATATGGTGGCCTTGCCCGACGCTATTTTTGTGATCGACGTTGGCTTCCACAAGATCGCCATTGCCGAAGCCAAAAAGCTCGGCATTCCGCTGATCGGCGTGGTCGATACCAACCACTCGCCCGAAGGCATCAGCTACGTCATTCCTGGCAATGACGACTCGGCCAAAGCGGTTGCGCTGTATGCACGCGGCATTGCCGACGCCATCATCGAAGGCCGCGCCAATGCGGGCAACGACGTGGTAAGGGCCGTGGTCGCAGAAAGCGGCGACGAGTTTATCGAGGTGAGCGAGGCCGCAGCGACCTAAAGCCCCAGAGTTATCCGCCAGCCCAGCCTTAATCCAGGCTGCGCTGCGCTGAAAAAGGGCTCCATAGCCCTTTTTTTTGGTCTGAACTGAACCGATACGGAGAGATAAAAATGACTGTCATTACCGCAAGCATGGTGGGCGAGCTGCGCGCCAAGACCGACGCACCCATGATGGAGTGCAAAAAAGCCCTGACTGAAGCCGCGGGCAACATGGAAAAAGCCGAAGAGCTGCTGCGCATCAAGCTGGGCAACAAGGCCGGCAAGGCCTCGGGCCGCATCACCGCCGAAGGCGTGGTCACCGTCTTTGTCGACGGCACGCGCGGCGGCATGATCGAGATCAACTGCGAAACCGACTTCGTCACCAAGAACGACAGCTTTTTGGCGCTGGCCAATGCCGCCGCCCGGCTGGTGGCAGTGCACAGCCCGGCCGATTTGGCCGCACTCGGTGCGCTGGCCTACGAACAAGACAGCTACGGCCCGACGCTGGAAGACGTGCGCCGTGGCCTGATCGGCAAAATTGGCGAAAACATGAGCTTTCGCCGCTTTCAGCATTTTGCCGGCCCCACCCAACTCGCCTCTTACCTGCACGGCACGCGCATTGGTGTGATGGTGGAGTTTGCCGGTGACGAGGTGGCTGCCAAGGATGTGGCGATGCACATTGCCGCCATGAAGCCGGTGGCGGTCTCCAGCGCTGACGTGCCGAGCGAGTTGATCGACAAAGAGCGTGCTGTGGCCGCAGGCAAGGCAGAGGAAGACCGCAAGGTCGCTGAAGCCGCCGGCAAGCCCGGCCAGCCAGCCGACATCGTGGCCAAGCGCATTGAGGGTGGCGTGCAGAAGTTCTTGAAAGAAGTCTCGTTGCACAACCAAGCTTTTGTCAAAAACGACAAGCAAACCGTCGAGCAAATGCTCAAGGCCAGCGGCACCACGGTCAAGGGCTTCACGATGTACATCGTGGGTGAGGGTATCGAGAAGAAGGTTGACGACTGACTGGGCCGCTCGAATTCACAACATCAAGCGTTCAGACTTCGACCGAGCGCTTCACGACCATCCTTGGGCTAACGCGTCGCTCGTTCTGCGCGGTGGGTATTGGGAAGTCAC
>JAYVXE010000411.1:0-3577 GCA_043785395.1 Burkholderiaceae bacterium
GAACTGCACGCCAACAAACCACGGATGCACGCTGTGCGGCAGCTCGATGATTTCGGTCAGCTGCTCGCGCTGCGTCAGCGCCGAGATCACCAGGCCGGCGCTGCGCAACTGGTCAAGGTAGTTGACGTTGGCCTCGTAGCGGTGGCGGTGGCGCTCGGTCACAACGTCGCCATAGATTTGGTGGGCCAGCGTGCCGGGGCTGACGTCCGAGCTCTGCGCACCCAGGCGCATGGTGCCGCCCAGGTCAGAGTTTTCGTTGCGGGTCTTGATCGTGCCGTCGGCGTCTTTCCACTCGTTGATCAGGGCAATCACCGGGTGCGGGGTGTCGGCGTCGAATTCGGTGCTGTTGGCGCCCGTCAGGCCGGCCACATGGCGTGCGTACTCTATCGTCGCCACCTGCATGCCCAGGCAGATGCCGAGGTAGGGGCGTTTGTTTTCACGGGCAAACCGGGCCGTGCAAATTTTGCCCTCGACGCCGCGCGCACCAAAGCCGCCGGGCACCAAGATGCCGTCGTACTGCGCCAGGCTTGCCACATGCTCCGGGGTGATGGTTTCCGAGTCGATATGGTCAATCTGCACCCGCACGTGGTTGCGCATGCCGGCGTGGCGCAAGGCCTCGTTGACCGACTTGTAGCTGTCCGACAAATCGACATACTTGCCCACCATGGCAATACGCACCTCGCCTTGCGGGTTCATGGTCTCAAACACCAGCTCATCCCAGCGCTTGAGGCTGGTGGGGGGCGTGTTCAGGCGCAGCTTGTCGCAGATCAGGCCGTCCAGGCCTTGCTCGTGCAGTATGCGCGGCACTTTGTAGATGGTGTCGACGTCCCACATCGAGATCACACCCCATTCGGGAACGTTGGTGAAGAGCGATATTTTGGCCCGCTCGTCATTGGGAATGGCACGGTCGGCGCGGCACAGCAAGGCGTCGGCTTGGATTCCGATTTCGCGCAGCTTTTGCACCGTGTGCTGGGTTGGCTTGGTCTTGAGCTCACCCGCTGCCGCAATCCAGGGCACATAGGTCAGGTGCACAAAGGCCGTGTTGTTCGGCCCCAGGCGCAGGCTCATTTGGCGCACGGCCTCCAAAAACGGCAGCGACTCAATGTCACCCACCGTGCCGCCAATCTCGACAATGGCGACATCGACAGCGTCGGGCGTGCCAAAGCCAGCCCCGCGTTTGATGTATTCCTGGATTTCGTTGGTGATGTGCGGAATCACCTGCACGGTGTTGCCCAGGTAGTCGCCGCGCCGCTCTTTTTCGAGCACGCTTTGGTAGATCCGCCCGGTGGTGAAGTTGTTGCTGCGCTTCATACGGGTTTCGATGAAGCGCTCGTAGTGGCCCAGGTCGAGGTCGGTCTCGGCGCCGTCATCGGTGACAAAAACCTCGCCGTGCTGGAACGGCGACATCGTTCCCGGATCGACGTTGATGTACGGATCGAGCTTGATGAGGGTGACTTTGAGGCCGCGCGATTCAAGAATCGCAGCAAGCGAGGCGGAGGCGATTCCCTTGCCCAGGGAAGACACCACACCGCCGGTGACGAAGACAAATTTGGTCATGTCGGGCCGGGCTGGAAGGCGCCCGAAAGGTGGTAAAGCGAGATTATAGGGAAATGCGTTGGGCGCCAGCGAGGCCGAGCGCCGCTGGTGCTGCCCTAGCGCCAAGAAGGTATGGGCATCGACTGGGATGCTGCCGTGGCTGTGGCCCGGCAGTCGCCGCAAGATATGCTACCGCCCGCCACCTCCGCAGCCATTGCGACTTTCCTGCAGCGGCAGACCCGCAGCTGCGCTGCATACGTTTGCCAGCCAAGTTTGGCTGGCAAACGTATGAGTTATTGTAAATAATATAGCTAACTATGATGATGGCTATGCGCTATGGGCTATTTTGATTATTAAAAACTATCCTCAGCCCGCCGCGCTTCCCCTGCCCGTACGCGACGGCGTCGGGCCAAGCTGCGTGGCCTTGCACGCCGGGTCGTGGGCCACCATCACCGACTTTTTGGTGCAACGCTTTCCCGCGATTCCGCGCGCGACTTGGCTGGCACGGATGCAGGCGCAGGACGTGGTGGACGAATACGGCCAGCACGTGACCGAATCGCGCCCTTACGAAGCTCCGCTGCGCGTGTACTACTACCGAGAACTGGCGCCCGAGCTGCCAATTCCGTTCGACGAAGTGCTGCTGTTCCAGGACGCGCACCTGCTGGTGGTCGATAAACCGCATTTCCTGCCCGTCACCCCGGCCGGTAAGTACCTGCAGCAAAGCCTGCTGGTGCGGCTCAAACGCCGCCTGGGCGTCGATGCGCTGGTGCCCATCCACCGCATCGACCGTGAAACGGCAGGCCTGGTGCTGTTCTCGCTGCAGGCGTCCAGCCGGGGCCGTTACCAGCAGCTTTTTGCGCAGCGAGAGGTGCTCAAAAACTACGAAGCCATCGTGCCATGGGCGCAGGGCCGCAGCCTGCCCAGCGCGTACAGCAGCCGCCTGGAAGACGACAGCGCCACCTCCTTCATGCGCATGCACGAAGTGCCCGGCGCAGCCAACGCCACCACCCACATCCAGCTCACCGCCGTGTCCGGCGACCGCGCCAAACTGCAGCTCTCCCCCGTCACCGGGCGCAAACACCAGCTGCGGGTGCAGTGCGCAGCGCTGGGCATTCCCATCCTGTACGACCGCATCTACCCGCGTTTGCTGCCCCCTGGCACCGACGACTTCGACCACCCGCTGCAACTGCTGGCCAAACACCTGCGTTTTACCGACCCGGTGACGGGGGCGCTGCGTGAATTCACGAGCCCGAGGACGCTGGAGTTGTGACTGCTGCATACATAGGCCTATTTGCGTAAGCCCTGGCTTTTACGCTCACAGCGCAGAGAAGAATCCGCTTTGCTTCAGACCGGGCGTCGAAGTTCAGCGGGTCTCGACACCCGCCCAGCCCGCTTCGGGGTAGCGCTCGCCAGCGACCTGGCCCGGTGCGAACAAGGTGTCTAGCGTTTGCAGCACCGGCTCCGGCAGCACCAGGGTGCAGGCCGCCAGGTTTTGCTGCAGGTGGTGGAGCCGGCGTGTGCCGGGAATCGGCAGCACATGGGATTGGCGCTGCAGCAGCCAGGCCAGGGCGATGGCGGCAACCGGTTGCTCCAGGGTGCGCGCCAGCGCAGTCAGTGTCTGTTGCAGTCGCTGGTTGGCGGCACCGGCTTCGCCCTGGAAGCGCGGCAGCGCACGGCGGAAGTCGTCGCTGGCCAAGGCCTCGGTGTTGGCCGGCTGGTTGGTCAGGAAGGAGCGCCCGAGCGGGCTGTAGGCGACGAAGGCCACGCCCAGTGCCTGTGCCGTGGGCAGTATCTCGGCTTCGGCGCTGCGCTCCCACAGCGAGTATTCGCTCTGGATCGCGGCGATGGGGTGCACCGCGTGGGCTGTGCGCAGGCTCTCGGCAGTGACCTCGGACAGGCCGAGCGCCGCCACCTTGCCGGCCCGCACCAGATCGGCCAGTGCGCCCATCATCCTAGAAACCGCAGTTGACCGCTTGTTTTCTTCTGGAGCGCCGCATGGATATTGGATTTTTCTGCTTCGATCACGTTCACCTCTTGGGTG
>JAYVXE010000412.1:0-3573 GCA_043785395.1 Burkholderiaceae bacterium
GAGATTCCGGTGGCGGCATTCCTGACCACAGAGCCATCGGGGTCGGTGGACGTGAAGCCAAAGAAGATAATCCAGCCCCCGCCGAGGATCATGGCGCAGATCGCGACCACCTTGATCAGCGACAGCCAGAATTCCATCTCGCCAAAGGCTTTGACGGCACACAGATTCAGGCCAGAAATAATCAGCGTGATACCTAGCGACCAAATCCACGGCGGTACGTCAGGAAACCAAAGCCCCATATAGATGGCAAACGCTATCACGTCGGCAATACAGACCAGCACCATTTCGATGATATAGGTCCAGCCCGTCAAAAATCCCGCCAACGGACTCATGTAATGGCTGGCATAACCACCAAAAGAGCCGGGCAGCGGTTTGTGCAAAATCATCTCACCCAGCGCCCGCATGACGATGAAAACTGCGGCACCGGCCAGCAGGTAAGCGAATATGACCGATGGCCCAGCCAATTGAATCGCCTTGGCCGATCCATAGAACAGCCCGGTGCCAATCGCCGACCCCAGTGCGATGAAAAGAATATGGCGACTGTTCAGCCCCTTTTTTAATTCTTCAGCTTGATTGTTTCCCATTTATTTGTCTCCGTGTGCCAGTTAAAACCGGCAGGTCTTATGAATAAAAAACCCATGCCTTGAAAATCCAAGCTACGACCTTCTTGCCTTGGCCGGTGCTAACGTCTTTACAAAGCTTCCCGCCAGGGATACCGGGTAGCCTTGCTTCACATCAGCCTTCGGATGAATTTTCAAATCAATCGCATAGAAATATTTTCTCAATAAGCGTCCCTTGTTTTATGAGGCCGCGACCGGCATGGCACGGCTGGGCAAAATCTGCTGCACGGCCAACGGCCAGGTGCTGCACAGCGCCCACTGGCGCATGGCCTCCAGATCGGTGGCCAGGAAACGGTCTTGGTCCAGAAATGCCACCTTCTCGCGGATGCGCGCAAATTCGGCCTCCAGCAGCACAGAAGACTTCGGGCCACGTTTGAGCTCTATGCCTTGGGCGGCACCCATGGCCTCAATCCCCACCACCACGGCCGTGTTGTCCACCATCTCGCCCAGGCGGCGCGCCGCAAAGGTGGCCATCGAGACATGGTCCTCCTGGTTGGCCGAGGTCGGCAGGCTGTCCACGCTGGCCGGATGCGCCAGTGACTTGTTCTCGGACGCCAGCGCTGCGGCGGTGACCTGGGCAATCATGAAGCCCGAGTTGAGCCCGCCATCACGCACCAAAAACGGCGGCAGACCGGACAGGCCGCTGTCAAGCAACAAGGCCAGGCGGCGCTCGGAGATGGCGCCCACTTCGGCCACCGCCAAGGCGATGATGTCGGCGGCAAAGGCGACCGGCTCGGCATGGAAATTACCGCCCGAAATCACGTCTCCATTGTCAAATACCAGCGGATTGTCGGAGGCGGCGTTGGCCTCGATTTGCAGCACCCGGGCGGCGTGTTGCAGGTTGTCCAGGCAGGCCCCCATGACCTGCGGCACGCAGCGGATCGAGTACGGGTCTTGTACCCGGCCACAGTCGGCGTGCGAGTTGGCGATCTGGCTGTCTTCGAGCAGGCTGCGCACGGCTGCTGCAACCGCAATCTGGCCCGGCTGGCCGCGCGCTGCGTGCACCCGTGCGTCAAAAGGCTTGACCGAGCCCTGGATCGCCTCCAGCGACAGTGCGCCTGCGACCAGCCCGGCGGCCAGCACCTGCTCGGCCCCAAAGAGGCCAACCAAGGCCAGTGCCGTTGAGACCTGGGTGCCGTTGAGCAGGGCCAAGCCCTCTTTGGGGCCCAGCACAAGGGGCTGCAAGCCTATGCACGCCATGGCTTCGCGTCCGCTCATCAGCTCGCCCTGCGCGTTGCGCGCCTGGCCTTCACCAATTAGCACACAGGCCAAATGGGCCAGTGGCGCCAGGTCACCCGAGGCGCCAACCGAGCCCTTGGCCGGAATGTGCGGCGTGATGCCGGCATTGGCCAGCGCCAGCAAGGCATCGACCAGCTCTGGGCGAACGCCCGAATGGCCACGCGCCAAGCTCACCGCCTTGGTCGCCAGCACCAGGCGCAGCACGGCGGGCGACAAGGGCTCACCGGTGCCTGCGCTGTGCGACAAAACCAAATTGCGCTGCAAGTCGGCCAAGCGGTTGGCCGCAATTTTGGTGCTGGCAAGCTTGCCAAAACCCGTGTTAATGCCGTAGACAACCTGGTCTTCATCGACAATTTTCTGCACCGCGAGCTGCGCTGCACGCAGACCGGCATAGGCACTTTCGGCCAGCTCCAGGCGCACTTCTCCGGCATGGATACGGCGCAGGTCGGCCAGGCTCACGTGGCCGGGGTGCAGGCTCAGCAGTGCTTTCGCAGCGGTGGTGGTAGCGGGATTGGAGATCATGGTGCTAGTCCTGTATATACAAGTAGTTGCAAAAAAATGGAATGGCTGTGCAAAGTCGCTGCGTCAAACCTCGGCAGCCACCGGATTGCCATCGGCACGGTAGCGGCTGCCGAGCCGGTACCGTGAGGCCGGATGCAGGCAACGCACCAAGGTCACGGGCACGCCTTGGCTCCACGTGCGACGGGTCAGCAACAAGCAGGGCTCGCTCACCGCCATGTCGAGTTGTGCGGCCTGCTCGGCGCTGGGCATGACGGCGTCGACAACATGCTCAATTTGGTCGAACGGCACATTGCGCACCAGGTACTCGGTTGGGCTGATGAGGCTGAAGTCTTGCTGCAAAAAATCGGGCACCACGCCCGGGTTGACATAGCGGTCCTCAAGCTGGATCGGCACACCGTCCTCCAAATGCAAGCAGACCGCATGAAAAGCCGACCCACCGGTGTGCAAGTCCAACGCCGCAGCCACATCCAGGCCGACAGAAATGCGCCCAACGGTCAGCACTTCGCAGCGGTAATCGTGTCCGCGCTGGCGTATTTCTGCGGCCAGATTGGCGATTTGCAGCAGGGTTGACTGCGTTTTGGGCTCGGCCACAAAACTCCCCACCCCGGCCACCCGCACGATTCGGCCCTGCTCGCTCAGCTCGCGCAAGGCGCGGTTGACGGTCATGCGGGACATGCCAAAGCGTGCGACAAGTTCGTGCTCGGACGGCAGGCGATCGCCTGCGCGCAGCGAGCCGTCCTGGATTTGGCGAGCGACAAACTCCTTCACCTGTTGGTACAGCGCCATCGAGCCACCGGGCAGCACGGCACTGTCGGCCTCGTGCCGGTTGGGCAGCGTGGCCATCGTGGCCATCGCGGCCATCGTATTGGGGCGTCGGCTGCGCACCGGAACCAGCAAGGGAGCAGGCCGTGGATCAGGGAGCCGGGGCGTTTTCATGGCAAGGGGCTCAAGGCGTGGCCGCAGCCATGGATGGGGCGTGCTTGTCTTTGGGCCGTCGCGCTTTGAGGGCCATGAACGCGGGCAAGGTCTTGATCATGTCGTGGAGGCTCCAAGCTGACTGCCAGCTCGATTTGAAAAATTACAATTTTGCCGCCATCTGCATACCTGTCTATACAGGTTAACCCTAGAGTTTCACCATACATGTCCAGACAGGGATCCAGGCAGACATTTGGCAGTTCGGCAGTTCGGCAGC
>JAYVXE010000413.1:0-3563 GCA_043785395.1 Burkholderiaceae bacterium
TCTGGCTCCGCCAGGCCACCAGGTGCGCCCCCTTGAGGGGGGAGCGCCGCAGGCGCTACGGGGGTGGGCCAAGTTCACCACAGCCCGAGACGAGCATGCAGTTTCCAGTGCACCCGTGGATCTGGCTCCGCCAGGCCACCAGGTGCGCCCCCTTGAGGGGGGAGCGCCGCAGGCGCTACGGGGGTGGGCCAATTCAGCCGACCCAGCGGCGCGCGTTCTGCCACAGCCGCAACCACGGGCTGTGCGCGCTCTTGTCGCCGTTGGTCCAGCTCATCTGGATGTTGCGGAACACCCGTTCGGGGTGCGGCATCATCGCGGTGAAACGGCCATCAAGTGTGGTGACGGCGGTGATGCCGCCTGGGCTGCCGTTCGGATTGAACGGGTAGCGCTCGCTCGCCTGGCCGTGGTTGTCGGTGAAGCGCAGCGCCGCCAGCACCTGGCCTGCGTCGCCACGCTGGGCGAAGTTGGCAAAACCTTCGCCGTGTGCGACAGCAATCGGCATGCGGCTGCCGGCCATGCCTTGGAGGAACAGGCTGGGCGAGGCCAGCACTTCGACCATCGCCAGCCGGGCCTCGAAGCGCTGGCTTTGGTTGGTGGTGAAGCGCGGCCAGGCTTGGGCACCGGGAATCAGGTCGGCCAACTCGGCAAACATCTGGCAGCCATTGCACACGCCCAGGCCGAAGCTGTCGCTGCGGTCAAAGAAGGCTTGGAACTGCGCTGCCAGCGCGGGGTTGAAGCTGATCGAGCGGGCCCAGCCAATGCCGGCGCCCAGGGTGTCGCCGTAGCTAAAGCCGCCGCAGGCGACCAGGCCTTGGAACTGCGCCAGATCGGCGCGCCCCGCTTGCAGGTCGCTCATGTGAACGTCAAAGGCATCAAACCCGGCTTCGGTGAAGGCGTAGGCCATCTCGACATGCGAGTTGACGCCCTGCTCGCGCAGGATCGCAATCCGGGGCCGGCGGTGGTTGAAAAATGGTGCGGCAACGTTTTCTGCTGCATCAAAGCTCAGCTGGACATGGGCTCCGGGGTCTGCCGCGTCACCGGCGGCGGCGTGCTCGGCGTCGGCGCACACCGGGTTGTCGCGCTGGCGGGCGATCTTCCAGCTGACGGCGTCCCAGACTTGCTGCAGGTCGACCAAGGGCGCGGTAAAGACCAATTGGGCGTCGCGCCAGATTTGCAGCGCCGGGCTGGCGTTGGCGTTGGCGTTGGCGTTGGCGCTGCCGCTGCCGCTGCCCGCCTGCGCTGGCCGGGTGCTGCCCACCACGTGGCTGTGGCGGCTCAGGCCGTGCGTGCGCAGGGTCTGCATGACGGCGTCGCGCTCGGCGCTGCGCACTTGCAGCACGACGCCCAGCTCTTCGTTGAACAGCGCGTACAGGGTTTGCTCTTCGCGCCGGGCGCTGACCTGGCTGGCCCAATTTTTGGCGTCGCCGCTGTCCATGCGGCTGTCGCTGATGCCGTCGCCCTCGGTCAGCAGCAGATCGACATTCAGTGCGACGCCGACCTGGCCGGCAAAGGCCATCTCGCAGACGCTGGCGAACAGGCCGCCGTCGCTGCGGTCGTGGTAGGCCAGAAGCTGGCCTTGGGCGCGCAGTTGGTTGATGGCCGCAACCAGTTGCACCAGTTGCTGCGGGTCGTCCAGGTCGGGCACGCAGTCGCCGGTCTGGCCCAGGGTTTGCGCCAGGATCGAGCCGCCCATGCGCTTGCGGCCTTGGCCCAGATCGATCAGCAGCAGCGTGCTCTCAACGCCCGCTTCGAGCTGCGGCGTCAGCGTGCTGCGCACGTCGGCCAGCGTGGCAAAGGCGGTGACGATCAGGCTCACCGGTGAGACCACTTTGTGCGCCGACGCCGAGGCGTCGGCAGCATTCCATTGGGTGCGCATCGACAGTGAGTCTTTGCCCACGGGAATAGAGATGCCCAGCGCCGGGCACAGCTCCATGCCGACGGCGCGCACGGTCGCGTACAGCGCAGCGTCTTCGCCCGGCTCGCCGCAGGCCGCCATCCAGTTGGCCGACAGTTTGACGCGCGACAGCTCGATCGGTGCGGCCAGCAAATTGGTGATGGCCTCGGCCACCGCCATCCGGCCCGAGGCCGGTGCGTCGATCAGCGCCAGCGGCGTGCGCTCGCCCAGCGCCATCGCCTCACCGGCAAAACCAGCGTAATCGGCCAGCGTCACCGCGCAGTCGGCCACCGGCACCTGCCAGGGACCAACCATTTGGTCGCGGTGCGTGAGGCCGCCGACCGTGCGGTCGCCAATCGTGATCAAAAAGCGCTTGGACGCAACCGTGGGGTGCGCCAAGACCGCAATGGCGGCCTGCTGCAAACCCAGGCCGTCAAGCGTCAAGGGCGCAAACTGGCGCTGCACGCTGTGCACATCGCGCAGCATCTTGGGCGGCTTGCCCAGCAAGACGTTCATCGGCAAGTCGACCGGGCTGACTGTGGCAGCTCCAGCTGCGGCAGCTGCATCCGTCAGCCGCAACTGGCGCTCTTCTGTCGCCACGCCGATCACCGCCAACGGGCAGCGCTCGCGCGCGCACAAGGCCTCCAACTGCGCCAGCGCACTAGGCGCCAGCGCCAGCACGTAGCGCTCTTGGCTCTCGTTGCTCCAGATTTCTTTGGCACTCATGCCGGATTCTTCCAGCGGCACTTGGCGCAACTCAAAATGCGCACCGCGCTCGGCGTCGTTGACGAGCTCGGGAAAGGCGTTGCTCAGGCCACCCGCGCCGACATCGTGGATCGCCAAAATCGGGTTGTCCGCGCCCAGCGCCGCACACTGGTTGATCACCTCTTGCGCCCGCCGCTGCATCTCCGGGTTGCCGCGTTGCACCGAAGCAAAGTCCAGCTCTGCGGCATTCGCACCACTGGCCATCGAGCTTGCCGTGCTGCCGCCCAAACCAATGCGCATGCCGGGCCCGCCCAGCTGCACCAGCAAGGAGCCGGGCGCAAAGGCAATTTTGTGGCACTGGTCGGCCGCAATGCTGCCAAGCCCACCGGCCAGCATGATCGGCTTGTGGTAGCCCCAGCGCAGGTTTTTGCCCTCGCTGGCCAGTGCTTGCTCGTACTCACGGAAGTAGCCCAGCAAGTTGGGACGGCCAAACTCGTTGTTGAAAGCCGCTGCACCCAGCGGGCCTTGCGTCATGATTTGCAGCGCACTGGCCATCTGCGCGGGCCGGCCAAAGTCGTCGTCCGGCCAGAGCCGGGAGACGCTAAAACCACTCAAACCAGCCTTGGGCCGGCTGCCGCGCCCGGTTGCACCTTCGTCGCGAATCTCACCACCAGCGCCGGTTGCCGCACCCGGAAAAGGCGCAATCGCCGTCGGGTGGTTATGCGTTTCAACCTTCATCAGCACATGCTGTAAACTGCTATCTTTTTGATAGCTTCTACTGCATTGTTCATAAGCGTTAGAGCATGATTTTGCCATAAATATCTCACGCAACGACCCCTCCATCACCGAGGCGTTGTCGGAGTACGCCACCACCGTGTGCTGCGGCGCCTGTTGGTGGCTGTGGCGGATCATGGCGAACATGCTGAGCGGCTGTGCCACGCCGTCGATGCGAAAGTCGGCGTTG
>JAYVXE010000414.1:0-3550 GCA_043785395.1 Burkholderiaceae bacterium
TTTTTGCGCCGGGTCGAGCACCGCATCCAGTACCTGGACGACCAACAAACCCATGTCCTGCCCACCCGCGACGACGACCTTTTATGGATCGCCCAAACCATGGGCTACAGCAGCCTGTGCCCATTCCTGCACGCGCTGGACGCACACCGAGAACGGGTTGCGCAAGAATTCGACACCCTGCTCGGCGGCTCTGGCCAGGGCTCCTGCAGCAGCGGCCTGTGCGGCAATGTCGCCGCACCACTGGCGCTCGACGCACTGCTGCCGACCCTGCCGCCCGAGTTGCGCCAGCGCGTGCAACTGTGGCGCGAGCATCCACGCGTGCGCGCACTGCGCGACGACGTGCTGGCACGGCTGCTGCGGCTGGTGCAGCGCACCGGCAGCTGGGTGGTGCAGGGCCGTGTCAGCGAAAGCGCAGCTGTGCAAATGACCGACTGGCTCGAATCGCTGCTGCGCCGGGAAAGCTATTTGGCGCTGCTGCTGGAGCGCCCGGCGGTGCACGAGCGCTTGTTGCTGATCATGGGCGCGGCCAAATGGCCGGCCCGCTACGTGGTGCAACACCCCGGCGTGATCGACGAGCTGGCCTCAGACCACATGCTGGGCGAGCGCTTTGCCGCGCAAGCTTTTGAGGCCGAGCTCGAAAGCCGCTTGAAGTCCGTGCAAATCACCGGCGAAGACGACGACGAAACCCTGCTCAACCTGCTGCGCCGGGCCCACCACGCCGAAGTCTTTCGCACCCTGGCACGCGATGTGGAGGGCCGCATCAGCGTTGAGCAAGTCGCCGACGACCTCAGTGCACTGGCCGATACCGTGCTGCGCGTCACCGTGCGCTGGTGCTGGCAGCGGCTACAGCAGCGCCAACAACTGCACCCCCGGGCGCCGCAAGCCCTGCCGGACAGCCTGAGTGCGGCACCGCAGCTGGCGGTGATTGCCTACGGCAAGCTCGGCGGCAAAGAACTCAGCTACGGCGGCGACCTCGACCTCGTTTTTATCTATGAAAAATCTGCGGCCGAGCAAAACTCCGACGTCCTGGCCGACGCTTTGGCCGAGGCCTACGGTGCGTTGGTGCGCAAGCTGATCAACTGGCTCACGGCCAAGACCGGCGAGGGTGACCTCTACGAAATCGACACCGCACTGCGCCCGAACGGCAACGCCGGCTTGCTGATCACCAGCTTCGAGGCCTATGCCAACTACCAGCAGCAGCGTGGCTCCAACACCGCCTGGACCTGGGAGCACCAGGCCATGACGCGGGCCCGCTTTGTGCTCGGCAGCGCGGCGCTGCGCCAGCGCTTTGACGCAGTACGCCAAACCGTCATCAGCGCACCGCGCGACGCGCAGGCCTTGCGCAAGGAAATCGTCAGCATGCGCGATCGGGTGCGTGCCGCCCACCCGGTCAAGCCCGGGCGCTTTGACGTCAAGCACGGCGGCGGCGGCATGGTTGACGCTGAATTCGCCGTGCAATACCTGGTGCTCTCACAGTCCGGTGCCCACCCCGAGCTGGCCGACAACGTCGGCAACATCGCCTTGCTGCAACGCGCCGAGGCAGCCGGCCTGCTGCCCACAGGCGTCGGCCAGCAAGCGGCCAGCGCCTACCGCGAACTGCGGCGGGTGCAACACCGCGCGCGCCTGAATGAAGAGCCAACCCAGCTTGCGCCTGAGCTGCTGCACACCGAACGCGAGGCGATCTTGGCGCTATGGCAACAGGTGTTTGCAGCGCCTGCGCGCCCACCGGCGGCGGCATAAGTCGGCACAAAATCGGCACAAAATCGGCAAAGAACGCGGGGCCGCCGTGGGCGCTCTGCACAAGGCCCCCGGCGTTGCCGAAGGCAGCGCCTGCCGTGGATGTCCAGTGCCAGGAACAATCTATTTTTATAGCTTAAAGCGCTTGATTTATATGGATTTAAAATACAAATACAGTTGAAATCCATATAAATCAAGCGGTAAAAGCTATTAAATTAATAGATTTTTTGAAAATTTGCAACAAATTTTCCACCTGGCCAACGCATTTTTCTACGGCTGAGCGCCGGAAATGCATTCTTGCCTCACCCGCGTGCACGCACCGTTTTCAATGAAAACAGGACTTACGCAAAGCGGCTCCATGCAAGGCACCCCGACGCTGACAGTACAAGCGTACGGCAAGGAGGGGTAACGCGGCTGGGGCCGTTTTGCGCAAGTCCTAGAAAAAAAGCCCGGTGTCTTGCAACACCGGGCCGGCCAACAACATGCGCAGTTTGGTGCTCAGGGTTTGCCACCGGTGGGAAACGGCCAGGCAGCTTTGGGGTTGAGCGTTGTTTTGGCGGTAACGCTCGGGCTTGCACTGGCTTTGGAGACGGTTTTTTTGCTGGCCTTTGCTGCGGCAACGGGCGCAGTGGCTTTTTTGACCGGTGCTGCGGCGGGTGCTGCGGCTTTTTTGGGCGCTGCAGCCGGTGCTGCGGCTTTTTTCGCTGGCGCAGTTTTGGCGCTAGCAACAGCCTTGGCGGCGACTGCCTTGACCGGTACGGCAACGGCTTTAACGGCCTTGACGGTCTTGACGGTCTTGACCGTTGCCACGGGTTTGGTCGCCGCGACGGCCTTGGCAACTTTGGTGGGTGCGGCTGCTTTCTTGGCCGGCGTTGCAGCGACTTTGGCCGTGGCAGCTACTTTTTTGCTTGCTGCGACGGGGGTGGGTTTGACCGCCAGCGCTTTTTTCGCGGCTGGCTTTTTGAGGGCTTCAGTTGCCATTAATTTTCTCCTTGGGCAGGTTGCAAAGAATACTTTGTCATGGCTTTGTCGACAAAGCAATGCATGGTGTTGGGCCGGTACCCGGCACCACAGATGCGGATACATCTAACGGTGTGACGCATGGGCGTGTGGCGCCGGTAGATGGGTGAAGAGATGGGTGAAAAATGTGGCTTAGGCGGGCATCAATCCCATGACAGTGCGCCGCCCGACTGGTACTCGATGACGCGGGTCTCGAAGAAATTGCGCTCTTTTTTCAGGTCAATCATCTCGCTCATCCAGGGGAAGGGATTTTCTTCGTTCGGGTACAGGATATCCAGGCCAATTTGCTGCGCCCGCCGGTTGGCAATGTAGCGCAGATAGCCTTTGAACATCGAGGCGTTCATGCCGAGTACGCCGCGCGGCATGGTGTCTTCTGCGTATTGGTATTCGAGCTCAACCGCTTTGAGGAAAATTTCTTTGATTTCGGCCTTGAACTCTGCCGTCCAGAGGTGCGGATTCTCCAGCTTGAGCTGGTTGATCAGGTCGATGCCGAAGTTGCAGTGCATCGACTCGTCGCGCAGGATGTACTGGTACTGCTCGGCGGCGCCGGTCATTTTGTTTTGCCGCCCCAGCGCCAAAATTTGCGTGAATCCGACGTAGAAAAACAAGCCCTCCATCAGGCAGGCGAAGACGATCAGCGACTTGAGCAGGGTTTGGTCGTTCTCGGGCGTTCCGGTATGGAAGTGCGGATCCATGATCGCATCGATGTACGGAATCAGGAATTCGTCTTTGTTGCGGATCGAGTCGATTTCGTTGTAGGCGTTGAAGATCTCGCTCTCGTCCAGACCGAGCG
>JAYVXE010000415.1:0-3536 GCA_043785395.1 Burkholderiaceae bacterium
TGTTTGCGCATGCGGCCAGTGTTTTCGATATCAAGCTCTTCGGCCTGCTTCAGGACTTCAGACACGTGCAGTGCCTTGAGTTCGTTTAAGTGCATGGAGTGACTCCTGCTCGGAGTTGGATGGGGGGTATGGGAGTTAGGACTTACGCAAACATGCTGGATCGACGCTACCGATGGTGTTTACGGATTTTTATAAACGCTGGCTGTGGGGTTTTGCGTAAGTCGTGGGAAGGTGCAAAGAGGCTGGGTGCAGGCAGCAGGCCTCTGTTTGACCGGGGACTCGATTGGCAGTGCGTGTCTGGCGTTGCCGGAGTCTGGGGGGAATTATGACAGGAAAAGCAGGCCGCTCCTGCTGTGCCAGCCGTCCCCGGCTGGTGCGGGGGTGGGCTGGGGCGACTGGAGGGGCATAGCAGCGTTGCTGCTGGATGCCCCGCCCGCCCGATCAGACCAGATGTTGATCGATAAAGGCGCTGAGCTGGGTCTGGTTCATGGCGCCAACTTTGGTTGCGGCCAGCTCGCCGTCTTTGAACAGCATCAGCGTTGGGATGCCTCGGATGCCAAATTTGGCGGGAATAACGCGGTTTTCATCGACGTTCATTTTGGAGATTGTCAGCCGACCCTGGTAGCTAAGCGCCAGTGCATCGAGGATCGGGCCGACCATTTTGCAAGGGCCGCACCACTCGGCCCAGAAGTCGAGCAAGACAGGTTTGTCGGCCTTCAGGACATCGGCTTCAAAGGATGCGTCAGAGATGTTTTTAATGAGTGAGCTGGCCATGGTGTTCTTTCTTCGGGCAATAAGTGGTGGACGGACTGGCGCAAGATAGCTGCAAATTTGCAACAGCCCGGTGCAGCTAAAGTCGGGGGCATTGTGACAGAAAGCCGCTGTTCCAACTCTCCCGAGCTGCTATCAATGCCATAGCCTGCAACCATCACGGCTGGCGCGGCTGGCTTCACCGCCTTGGCCCAGTGCATGACAGTTAGCCCCTTAACCCTCCATCACGCTGCATGACTCCCTCCCTTGCCTCCTTTGCCTCTCAACGCTGGCTCGATCCTGTGCAGGGCGTCATCGCCCACATTGCGAACGCCTTGGCGCAACGCCACATCCATCCGGCCCATGCCATGGTGCTGCTGCCGTATGCGCAGCTGATACCGGTCGCCAGCCGTTACTGGATGCAGGTTCACCCGCAAGGCTTTGCGCCACGCTTTGAGACCACCGTGGGCTGGAGCCGCAGCCTGGGGCCCCCGCTGCCCAGCGGCAGCGACCTGGCCTTTGAGACTGCGCACGACCTGCTTACAGCCGACGATTTACTGGAACGTGCGGGCCTGCAAGCGCACCGGCAACTGCTGGCCGAGCGCTTGGTCGAGGCGGCACAAACGCTTGGCCGCCAAGTCGCAGCCGTGCCACTGGCAGCCCGTGCCGATTGGGGCGTGCAGGCGCACAGCGCGCTGCTCCAGGGCATGGATGCGCCGGTGCTGGCGCTGGAGCTGGCGCTGGCGCAGATTGCGCTGGCCTGGGCGCTGGCCTCACGCTACGCCAGCGATCTGCTGCTGCACGGCCCGGTGCCGCCCGGCGCCGCCACCGGTATGGCCAGCATTGCCGGCACCTCGGGCGTGGCCTGCGTGATCGTGCTGGAGGGCTTGCAGCGTGAGCCTTTGCTGGCCGTCGACGGGGCACTGGCCCAGCAATGGGGCCAGCGTTTGCTGCGGATTGCGCTGGTCGATGCGCCCACCGAGCCCATGCAGTGGGGCCAATGGGGTCAGTTGGCCCTGCACCCAGCCCTGGGCGCGCAAGACGAGGCGGAGCGCGCCGCCGCGTGCGTGCTGCGCCACCTGGGCGCAGGCCGCAGCCCGGTCGCCCTGGTCGCAACCGACCGGGTGCTCACGCGGCGCGTACGCGCCATGCTTGACGGCCAGGGGCTGCGCCTGCGCGATGAAAACGGCTGGAAGCTGTCGACCACCCGCGCAGCCGCGCAGGTGCTGTGCCTGCTGCGCGCCAGCAGTTGGGACGCGGGCAGCGACGCTGTCCTCGACTGGCTTAAAAACACCCCGGCCTGTGCACCATCGGCGGTGGCGGCGCTGGAGAAGGCCTTGCGCAAAACGGCCTGCACCGACTGGGGCCGCTGGCTGGCGCACGTGGCGACGCTGGCAACGCTGGCAACGGCTACAACGGTGGCCGCCACCACAGCCGCCCCCCCGGCAAACCACAGCGGCAGCGCCAACCGCAGCCTGCCCACCTCGGTGCGGCAACTGACGGCGCAAGCCGAGCGGTGGCGCGGCGCCCTGCAAGGCAGCCGCACCTTGGCGCAGTGGCTGGAGCGCTTGCGCCAATTGTTGCAAGACACTGGCCAGTGGCAGCCACTGGAGGCGGACCCGGCGGGTGCGGCCCTGCTCATGACGCTGCGGCTGACGGCGCCCGCCCCGCAAGCGCTGGCGCTGACGCAGGGCCGCCAACGCCAGATCGACTTGGCCACCTTCAGCCACTGGTTGCAAGCGGCACTGGAGGCCGCGAATTTTGTCCCTGACCATGCGCCCGACCACGGCGCTGACCACGCTGACGCGCACAGTGCCCAGGTCGTCATCCTGCCGCTAAGCCAGCTGCTAGCCCGGCCTTTTGCCGCCGTCGTGCTGCCCGGCTGCGACGAAAAACGCTTGCCCGCAGCACCCGAGCCACCCGGCAACTGGAGTGCTGCGCAGCGCCATGCCCTGGGACTGCCAAGCCGCGCCGAGCTGCAAGCCGCCACCCAAGCGGCCTGGCAGCAAGCGCTGCAAGCCCCCAAAGTGGACTTGCTGTGGCGCCAAAGCGATGACGGCGGCGAGCCACTGCTGCCCAGCCCGCTGCTGCAAGCCGTGCAGCTCAGCGGCTTGGCGCACCAGGCCGAAGACCCGCGCAGCACGCGCAGCATCCAGCCGCAACCCACGCTGCCGCCGCAGGCGCAGGGCGACGCACTGCCGCTGCAACGCCTGTCCGCCAGCGCCTACGAAGACCTGCGGCGCTGCCCCTACCGCTTCTTTGCGCTGCGCCAGCTGGGCCTGAGCGAGGCCGATGAGTTGGAGGACGAGGTCGATAAACGCGACTTCGGTCTGTGGCTGCACGCCGTGCTAAAAACCTTCCATGAGGCCTTGGCCGCAACAGAAGCCACAGAAGCCACAAAAGCAAGCGAAGCACCACAGACCTTGGACGCGGCCAAGCCGACCCGGCTGCACCTGATCGAACAAGCCGCCAGCGCCACCACGCGCAGCATGGGCTTGTCACCGGCGGCCTTTTTGCCCTTTGCCGCGGCCTGGCCGCAAGTGCGCGACGGCTATTTGGAATGGCTGGCCACGCACGAAGCCAGCGGCGCCCGGTTTGGCTGGGCCGAGCGCTGGCAAGAATTGCCGCTGGGCGCGCTAACTGTCATGCATGGGCCAAGCACCCCGAGCGATGAAACCGCGCCGCGAGACGAGCACGCCGCGCCCAGTGCACCCGTGGATCTGGTTCCGCCAGGCCACCTGGTGCGCCCCCTTGAGGGGGTAGCGCCGCAGGCGCTTCGGGGGTGG
>JAYVXE010000416.1:0-3533 GCA_043785395.1 Burkholderiaceae bacterium
CCAGCGTGGCTTTGTTCTGGGTCTTCAGGCTGACCGAAATGAACACCGACAGGCCCAGGCCCAGTGCTGAGGCACTGGCCAGGGCCACATAGCGTTCGATCACGCCAGCTTGCTCCAGCGCTTTGACCCGGGCCAGGCAGGGCGAGGGGGAGAGTTGAACGCGACGTGCCAGCTCCACATTCGAGAGTGCGCCGTCGCGCTGCAATTCGTCCAGAATGCGCAGATCCAAACTGTCCAGTTGTATATTTTGTGTTTTTGCCATTTGTCGGCATTTTATGCCTGATACCAGGGTTTCCACAGGCCTTGGAAAGCAGCACATAGCACGGCCCCTTGCGTAGAGTGGCGTCCATGAAACGCGATAACTACCCTATGCCCAATGCGGTCCAAGACTTGGATCCCGAAGAAACCAACGAGTGGCGCGAAGCCTTCGTGTCTGTGCTGCAGAGTCAAGGTCCGGAGCGTGCGCAGCATATTCTGACCACGCTGGAGCGCTTGGCGCGTAGCCAGCGGGTGGCTTGGCACCCAGGGCTCAATACCCCTTATATGAATACCATTGCGGCAGAGGAGCAGCCGACGTTCCCCGACGACTTGGAGCTGCAGGAGAGGCTGGCCTCGCTGATGCGCTGGAACGCGCTGGCCATGGTGGTGCGGGCCAACCAGACCTATGGCGAGCTTGGCGGGCACATTGCCAGCTATGCCAGCGCGGCAGATTTGTTCGAGGTGGGTTTCAACCATTTCTTCCATGCCCGTGAGGGCTTGGCCGCCGGGCAGCATCGGGGCGACCTGGTGTTCTTCCAGCCGCACAGTGCGCCAGGGGTGTATGCCCGTGCATTTTTGGAGGGGCGGTTGCAGGAAGAGGATTTGTGCCATTACCGCCAAGAAATTACCGCCGCCGAGCGCGGCGTGCAAGGACTCAGCAGTTACCCGCATCCGTGGCTGATGCCCGATTTCTGGCAGTTCCCCACGGGCTCCATGGGGCTGGGGCCGATCAGCTCCATCTACCATGCGCGCTTTATGCGCTACCTGAGCCACCGTAGTTTGCTGGACTGCCGCGGGCGCAAGGTTTGGGGCGTTTTTGGCGATGGCGAGATGGACGAGCCCGAGAGCATGAGTGCGCTCACCATGGCCGCGCGCGAAGGGCTGGACAATCTGGTGTGGGTGGTCAATTGCAATTTGCAACGCCTCGATGGTCCGGTGCGAGGCAATGGGCGGATCATTGATGAGTTGGAGCGTTTGTTTGTTGGTGCGGGCTGGAACGTCATCAAGTTGCTCTGGGGCAGCGACTGGGACGGCTTGTTGGCACGTGACACCCATGGCGCCTTGGTGCGCGCACTCTCCGAGACCGTGGACGGCCAGATGCAGACCTTTGCCGCCAAGGACGGGGCCTATAACCGTGAACATTTTTTTGGACAAAACCCGGAGTTGGTGCAGCTCGCGCAGGGCATGACGGACGCGCAGATCGACCTTCTCAAGCGTGGCGGCCATGATTTGACCAAGATCCATGCGGCCTATGCCGCTGCAGCTGCCCACCGTGGGCAGCCGACCGTGGTGCTGGCGCACACCAAAAAGGGCTATGGCATGGGGGATGCGGGGCAGGGAAAAATGACGACGCATTCGCAAAAGAAGCTGGACGAGGACGATTTGCTGGCATTTCGCAACCGCTTTGATTTGCCGCTGAGCGATGCACAGACGCGCACGCTGGCGTTTTACAAGCCTGCCGCTGACAGCCCCGAGATGCGCTACTTGCAGCGCCAGCGCCAGCGTCTGGGCGGCTACCTGCCCCGGCGCGAAACGGTGTGCGATCCCGTGCCGGTGCCCCCGCTCGCGTCTTACGCCCGTTTTGCCACGCATGCTGCCGAAAAATCGATGAGCACCACGATGGCGTTTGTGCGCATGCTCGGCAACCTGCTCAAAGACCCGCAGCTGGGCGCGCGCATTGTGCCCATTGTGGCGGACGAGGCGCGAACCTTTGGCATGGCCAACCTGTTCAAGCAGGTCGGCATCTATTCGAGCGTGGGGCAGCGCTATGCGCCGGAGGATATTGGCTCGGTGCTGTCGTACCGGGAGGCGCGGGATGGGCAAATCCTGGAAGAAGGGATTAACGAGGCTGGCGCCATCGCGAGCTGGACGGCCGCGGCCACCAGTTACAGCGTGCATGGTCTGGCGATGCTGCCGTTCTACATTTACTACTCGATGTTTGGCTTTCAGCGCGTAGGCGACGCGATCTGGGCGGCGGCTGACCAACGGGCCCGGGGTTTTTTGCTGGGTGCCACCTCGGGACGCACAACGCTGGGCGGCGAGGGCTTGCAGCACCAGGACGGCAGCAGCCATCTGGTGGCGGCGACGATTCCCAACTGCAAGGCCTGGGATCCGGCTTTTGCGGGTGAGCTGGCCGTGATCGTGGATGCCGGCATGCGCGAGATGCTGGTTGAGCAGCAGGACGTTTTCTACTACATCACGCTCATGAACGAGAACTACCCCCAGCCGGATCTGCCTGAGGGGGTCGCGCCGGATGTCTTGCGTGGCGCCTATCTGCTGCAGCGCCAAGTACCGCTTGTGCCCGTGCCGGGGCGCATCCCCCATGTCAGCCTCATGGGCTCGGGTGCCATCTTGCCCGAGGTGGTACGTGCCGCCGAAATCTTGCTCGCACAGGGCGTGGCCGTGGATGTGTTCAGCGTGACCAGCTGGAGTGAGCTGGCGCGTGATGGGCGGCATTGCGCACAAGGCCCGCAGGGTGAGGCGCAGGCGCATATTGCGCAATTGTTGGCGGACGCCCGGGGCCCCGTGGTGGCCTGTAGTGACTACGTGTGCGCCGTGCCTGAGAGCGTGCGCGCCTACGTGCCGTCTGGGCTGCGCTATGTCAGCCTGGGGACCGATGGGTTTGGCCGCAGCGACACGCGTGCGGCCTTGCGTCGATTTTTTGGGGTCGATGCGCAGCATATTGTGCAAGCCGCATTGCGTGCATTGAAAAACAGCCCGGATCAGCCCGCCATAATGGGCAAAGAGGAGACAAAAAATGATCGAACTTCGAGGTATCCATAAAAGCTATAGGGTGGACGGCGTGGCGATTCCTGCCTTGACGGGGATTGACTTGGACATTGCGTCGGGCGAGATATTCGGCATCATTGGCCACTCTGGTGCGGGCAAGTCGACCTTGATCCGCATGGTTAATTTGCTGGAGCGGCCCACCAGCGGCAGCGTGGTGGTGAATGGTGTGGATTTGCTGGCGCTGGACGAAGCGGGCCTGCGCCAGTTTCGCCAGGGCGTGGGCATGATTTTTCAGCACTTCAACCTGGTTGGCTCCAAGACCGTGGGCGATAACGTGGCCTATCCGCTAAAGATCGTTGGCAAGACCAACAAGGCCGAGACCGATCAGCGGGTTGATGAACTATTGCACCTGGTCGGGCTGCAACGCCATAAGCACAAATACCCCCGGCAACTCTCGGGGGGCGAAAAACAGCGTGTAGGCATCGCCCGGGCCTTGGCCAACCACCCGCAGGTGCTGTTGTGCGACGAGGCCACCAGCGCGCTGG
>JAYVXE010000417.1:0-3528 GCA_043785395.1 Burkholderiaceae bacterium
CGTTCGCCAATTTGTCGCACCACCGGTGCCAGCCTCTTTGTTGGAGGCCGATCAGCACGGTGTTTGGCGCGACGAAGAGCTGGCCTTGCAGCAAACGCTGGGGCCGTTGTCGCTGAAGGGCTGGAGTTTCGCCGTGACACGCTGCATGTTGGCCACGTTGGGCCGTTGTGCGAACGGCATCCAACTCGGCCACCAAACCGGGTTCGATTCTGGGGCGACGCTTGACTATGTCTACCGCAACCAGGCGCAGGGCCGCTGGGGCATTGGCCGTTTGTTTGACCGCAGCTACCTCGACTCGATCGGTTGGCGAGGCATTCGCGTGCGCAAGCAACATCTGCAAGAGTTGATTCAAGCTGCGGCGCAGCGCTTGCTGGCGGCTGGGCAGCCGCTGCATGTGGTCGATCTTGCTGCCGGCCATGGCCGCTACACACTGGAGGCGGTGGCAGCGATGCCGGTTGCGCCTGCCTCGCTGCTGTTGCGGGACTTTGTGGCGGCCAATGTAGAGAGTGGCCGAGCGTTGATTGCGGCCATGGGCTTGCAAGCCTTGGCGCGTTTTGAGCCCGGTGACGCTTTTGATGCGGCGAGTGTGGCGGCCTTGCAGCCAGCACCGACGCTGGCCGTGGTCTCGGGACTGTACGAGCTGTTTCCCTCGAATACGCTGGTCCGCCAATCGTTGAGCGGCCTGGCACAAGCGCTACCGTCGGGCGGCTATTTGGTTTATACCGGCCAGCCCTGGCATCCGCAGCTTGAGCTGATCGCCCGCACCTTGACCAGCCACCGGGGCGGCAGCAATTGGGTGATGCGCCGACGCAGCCAAGCCGAAATGGACCAATTGGTGGAGGCCGCTGGCTTTGAGAAAATCGAGCAGCGGATCGACGAATGGGGCATCTTCAGCGTCTCGTTGGCGCGCCGCCGGTGACGCCCAAGCTGCCACTGACGGCGCCGCCCCGCATGCCGTCAGGCAGCCGACCCGAGCCGACCCCTGCTGGCTCAAGCACACACGCCCGGCGGCCCTGGTTGCTGTCGCTGTTGGTGTTGACCGGCTTGGCCTTGTTTTTCTTTGCCAGCTACAACTTGGCCAACCAATGGGCTGCGCAGCAGGCACAGCGCGGCTTGGTGGCGACGCTGGTGTTCGACTGGGAGCGGCAGATTCCGTTCTGGCCCTGGACCATCTTGCCGTACTGGTCGATTGATATTTTCTACGGCCTGTCGATCTTGCTGTGTGCCAGTCGCGCAGCAGTATGGACACAGGCCGCGCGGCTGCTGGCGGCGCAACTGATTTCGGTGCTGTGCTTTGTGCTGTGGCCGCTGCGTTTTAGCTTTGACAAGCCGGCCGTCGCCGGCTGGCTTGGCACGCTGTTTGATGCGCTGGCTGGTTTTGACCAGCCGTTTAACCAAGCACCGTCACTGCATATCAGTCTACTGCTGATTTTGTGGGTGTTCTATGCCGAGCGTGTGACGGGTCGTTGGCGCTGGCTGGTACACGGCTGGTGCGCGCTCATTGGCTTGTCCGTGCTGACCACGTTTCAACACCACTTCATTGATGTACCGACCGGTGCTTGGGTCGGTTTTTTCTGTCTGTGGTTGTTTCCCCAAGCCGATGTTGGGGCGGCCGCGCGCACCGGGTTTGCGCTGCGCTGCGCTTGGAGCAAAGACACTGCCGACAGCCAATGGCCACGAAGGCGGCAACTGGCACTGCGTTATGGCATCGCTGCGGTCTTGGTTGCTGGCGTTGCTGGCGGGCTTGGCTTGCTGGCCGGTTGGTCGCTGGCCTGGCTGGCCGGGGCGTTTCTGTGGGTGGCAATGGCTTACGGCTATTTGGGGCCAGCGGCATTTCAAAAAAACGCAGTGGGACGCATGAGTGTGGGTGCGTTTGGCCTGTTCTTGCCGTACCTCGTTGCGGCCTGGCTCAATTCCCGACTCTGGACTTGGCGTGATGCCAAGGCTGTCGAAGTCGTACCGCAACTCTGGCTGGGACGCGCTCCGACCTGCGCTGATCTGCGCCGCCTAGGACTGCGCAGCGTGGTGGATACCAGTGCGGAGATGCCCATGTACTGCGCCAACGTCAAGGTCTACAGCCTTGCCCAGCTAGATTTGGTCGCCCCCAGTGCGGCAAGCTTGCTGAAAGCCGCAACGCTGATTGAGCAGGCCCGGCAAGCCAGCGCAGCAGAGCCGGTGTTGGTCTTTTGCGCACTTGGCTATGGGCGCAGCGTAAGCGCCATCGCTGCGTGGTTGTTGCGCTACGGCGGCTGCTACCGCGTGGATGCGGCGCTACAGCTGTGCCGTGTGGCTCAGCCACGTTTGGTGTTGTCGCCCGGCCATGTGCAGGCACTGCAGGCAGTGCTGGACGTGGCTGCGCACCAGTCTGGTAACTTGGAGGGGCCCCAATGCCCGAATTAAGCGCTGTTGTGCAGGTGGATTTTTGGCGCCTGCGGCTGGCCCAGGGCCTGTGCCGTATCGGGCACGGTCTGAGCCAGGCCTCCATGGTGCTGCTGGCGGTGACGCTGCTCGGCTTGATGGCTGCGGCTGGCGGCATGGCGGCGTTGGCGGTGCTCGTGAGCTTGCTCGTGGCTTTGTTGGCGGCGCTTGGCCAGCTCTTCTGGGCCAGCCGCATTGCACTCGACCAGGTGCTGTTCGAGGTGTTGGCGCAACGCTGCGCGCAGGGCCTGCCTTTGGCGGCGGATTTGGTCGCACTGGACCAGGCGTTGGCCCACTTGGGTGCGGTCAACGCCCACAGCGCTGAGCGCTCGGTGGCTTTGCGCCTGGCTGGGTTGAGGCGCTTGGTACGCTGCCAAGGCGTTTGTGTTGCTGTGCAATTGATGGGTTTATTGCTGGCGCTGGCGTTACAGCGCGGAGGATGGATGTGATGCAAGACTGGGTAATTTTCGCCTCGGTACCGCAGCAAGCGGTGTGGCTCTTTGCTGCATTGTTTGTGGTGCTTGCCGTGGCCTCTTCGGTCGGTTGGATGATTCGGCGCAGCCAAGGTGCGGCTGGCCCGTCGCCGACGGTGGTCAATTTGAACCAGCGCATCCAGGCTTGGTGGCACATGGTTGGACTTATTGGGCTGGCTTTTTTAGGTGGCCCGGTCGGTGTTGTGCTGCTGTTTGCCTTGCTTTCTTGGCAGGCTTTGCGCGAATTTTCTGCCGCCGCACCCTCGTATGCCGGTGACCGCTGGGTGCGGCGCATCTGCTTGTTTGTGGTCATTCCGGCGCAGTATTTTTTGGTCCATATCGGCTGGTACGGCTTGTTCTCCATTCTGATTCCGGTCTACGCCTTTTTGTTGTTGCCGATTCTGATGGCCGCGTCTGCCAGTACCCGGGATTTTTTGCAGCGCACCGCCACCATGCAGTGGGGACTGATGGTGTGTGTGTACTGCACATCGCATGTGGCAGCTTTGGTGTTTTTGGAGATCCCGGGCTACACCGGGCGCAACATGCTGCTGCTGGCCTACCTGATCTTGGTCGTGCAGGCCAGCGATGTCTTGCAATATATCTGGGGCAAGTTGCTGGGCCGCCGTCTGATTGCACC
>JAYVXE010000418.1:0-11294 GCA_043785395.1 Burkholderiaceae bacterium
TCAGCTCCAAGGTGCTCGACTGCATCTCGATGCGGCCGCTGGCGATGGCGATGCGGTGGCTGTGGGCCTTGGCGCCGACATCGACCATGTGGGCTTGGCCTTGGGCGTCAAAATGGGTCAGTGTGTTCATGGAGAAAGGTAAGCGTATGCAGAAGAGTAGGACGGTGGCGTTTTTGCAGGATCATAAAGAATTGAGTTTTCAGAAACCGCCCATGCAACTCCATGCTTTCCGCGCTCTTTTTTCAAGCACGGCGCTGGCGCTGCTGCTGGCCGGGCCAAGCCAGGCCCAATTGCCGGCTTTGGGCGACGGCAGCGAGCTGACGTCAGGGGCTGAGCGGCGCCTGGGCGACCGCATTGCCCGCGAGCTCTACCGCGACCCGGACTACCTCGATGACCCGGTGCTGGTCGACTATGTGAACAATATTTGGCAGCGCCTGCACGCCAGCGCCAGCGCCCGAGGTGAGATCACGCCCGAGCTGCAGGAGCGCTTTGCCTGGACGGTCTTGCTCAACAACGAGCGCACGGTCAATGCCTTTGCCCTGCCGGGCGGCTATCTTGGCGTCAACCTGGGACTGATTGGCGTGGTCAGCAGCGAAGACGAGCTGGCCTCGGTGTTGGCGCACGAAATGAGCCACGTCACACAGCGCCATATTGCGCGACTGATGGCGCAGCAAAGCCGGCAAACACCGCTGTTGCTGGCCAGCATGGTGCTTGGCGCACTGGCGGCCAGCAAAAGCCCGGATGCCGCCAACGCGCTGGTGCTGGGTGGGCAGGCACTGGTGGCGCAAAACCAGCTGAATTTTTCACGCGACATGGAACGCGAGGCCGACCGGGTGGGCTACGGCGTGATGACGCAGGCCGGCTATTCGGGCCAGGGCTTTGTCGGTATGTTCGAGAAGCTGCAACAGGCTTCGCGCATCAATGACAACGGCAGCTTTCCTTACCTGCGCAGCCACCCACTGACGACCCAGCGGATTGCCGACATGCAGTCGCGCCACCAACTGGAGCCGGGCCACCTGCCGCAGCCGGGCTCGATGCTGGCGCTGATGCTGGCGGCGCGCGCACGCGTTTTGTCCCGCCCCGGCATCGAGCTGCTGCGCCAATGGGTGGCCGAGCCCGACAGTGCGGCCTTCAAGGCGATGAACGCGCCGCAGCAGGCCGCCTCGCTGTATGCGGCCAGCCGCGCCAGCTTGCAGCAGCGTGATTTTGAACGCGCCCGTAGCCGTGCCCAGCAACTCGCGCAGCTAAGCCAGCCTGACGCCGCAGCGGCACGCCAAGCGCGGCTGCTGCTGGCCGAGCTGGAGCTGGCGGCCGGCCAGCCGCAACGTGCCTTGGCGGTGTTGGGGCCGGACAGCGTGCAGCGCCCGGAGCTGGTGCTGCAAGCCCAGGCCCAGTTGCGCCTGGGCCAAGGCGCAGCGGTGCTCGACAGCTTGCAAACCTGGATTGCCCAGCACCCGCGTGATGCCAGTGTCTGGGAGCTGCTGGCCAGTGCTTACCAGCAAAGCCAACAGCCTTTGCGGGCGCTGCGGGCGCAGGCCGAATCGCGGGTGGTAGAGCTTGATTACGCAGCTGCGCTGGACCGCTTTCGGGCGGCACAAGACTTGGAGCGAAGCCACCACGCGCGCGCCGACCAGGTCGAGGCGGCCATCATTGACACGCGTAGCCGGGAGGTTCAGCACTTGCAGCAGGAGCAGGCGTTGGAGCGCTAGGAGCCTGTCGGGCTTGGGGCGTCGAGCAGCGAAAATCGGCCCCAGCGAGGACAGTTTTTGCCGGATTTGCAGACCCATAGCCCGGCTATGGGCCAAAAAGACGGTAAAAAATGGACCGCTGCGGTCGATTTTCAGCCGGCGCTCCCCAAGTCCGACAGGCTCCTAGGGCCTCGCCCGCCCTCCTCACTGGTGCGCCACCGCCATGCGCTGCTCGATGGCGTTCGAGAACTGCGTCATCGCGGTGGTCAACACAAGGTAAATCACCGCTGTCGCGATAAACACCGGTATCGGGCGAAAACTCTCGGCCTGCACCCGCTGGGCAATCATGTTGATCTCGACCACGCCAATGGTGTAGGCCAGCGAGGAGTCTTTGAGCAAGGCCACCATGTTGTTGGCCAAGGCGGGAAGGCAGATGCGCATCGCCTGCGGCAACACCACGACAGCAAATACCTGGCGCCGCGCCATGCCCATCGCCATCGCCGCCATCTGCTGGCCACGCGGCACCGCCATGACACCGGCGCGAAAGACTTCGGCGTTGTAGGCCGCGACATTGAGCGACAAGGCGATCACCGCAGTCCAAAACTCGCTCAGTTGCAGCTGCGGAATCAAGGCTGGCACGGCCAAATAAAAGAACAAAATTTGGGTCAGCAACGGCGTTCCGCGCACCAGCCAAACAATGAAGACGCAGGGGCCGCGAAACCAGGGCTGGAGCGACATCTTGCCCAAGCCCAGGAGCAAGCCCAGCACCGCCCCGAACAAGGCCGACAGCAGGGTCAAGGCGACGGTGGTACGCGCGCCGCTGGAAAACTGCTGTGCAGCAGCACCAATCGGGTCGGGCAGTGGCGCCAGCAACAGCGCGAGCAGCCACAGAAAAACAAACAGGCCCATGATGGCGCAGCCCATTCGCAGGCTGGTGCGCTGCTTGACCGTCAGTGCGGACAAGCAAGACAGATACCGTGACTTCATGTCAGAGGGGCCGTGGCGCACCACAGCAGCATGCGGGACTCGGCATCAAGGGCAGGTAATGTCTTCATCAAACCATTGCTTGGAAATGCGCGCCAGCGTGCCGTCGGCTTGCAGCGCCTCGACGGCCTGTGACAGCGCGGCGCGCAATGCGGTATTGCCTTTTTGCACCACCATGGAGTTGCGCTCGGTGAACACCATTGCGCCGCGTTGGAGCTTGGCGCTTCCAACTTTTTTCAGGGCGTTGTGGGCGACAAATTTATCGGTCACCCATGCATCGGCGCGCTGACTGAGCAGGGCCGACAAGGCGTCGGTGTCCTTGGGCAAGGTCTTGGCCTCTTTCAGGCCGGGGAGCTTGGCGACCGCATCGGCGTACGTGGTGGCCAATTGCACCACCACTGTTTTACCCCTCAAGTCGGCAACCGTCAGTGGACCGCCAGGACGCGACACAATTTGACCACCGGTGCAGTAGTGCGGTGTAGTGAAATCGACCGATTTGGCGCGCTCTTCGCTGTAGCCGTGGGAGGCAATCGCGGCATCAAAACGCCCTTGTTGCACAGCAGGAATCAAGGCGTCAAAAGCCAGCGCCTTCCACTCCAGGGTCAAACCCATGTGCTTGGCCAGCGCCTCGCCAACATCGATTTCATAACCGCTGAGCTTGCCCGCTTGGTAAAAATTAAAGGGCGGGAAGCCGCCCTCGGTGGCCAGCAGCAAGGTGCCTGATTTTTGAACAGTCGGCAAATCACGCGCGCTCGCGGCACCGCCCAGCAGCGTCAGAAGTGTCAGAAGTGTCCAAAGAATGGCACCAGCCATTTGTTTAAATGTCATCATCATTCTCCTCGGGTGGATAAAAAACCGGTCGCAAGGCATTTTCGAACATTTCACAGCCCATGGACTGTCAAAGAAAGCATTCCAACCCCGCACTCAATGCCGGGCTGCCGGCCACCACTGCACCAGCACGATACACGGCAAAATCAAACCAGCCCCCAACAAGCCCAAAACGCCCAGGCGATCACCCATGAAAATCGCACCAAACAGCGCAGCAAACAGCGTCTCACTTGACAAAATAATCGCCGCATGGGCCGCATTGGCATAACGCTGGCCCCATACCTGCAAGGTATAGCCAAGCCCCACCGAGATGAAGCCGGTGTAGGCAATGCTGGCTGCCGCCCGCTCTAAACCCGCCAGCGGCCAGGGCTCAATCACCGCCGCCACGCCCAGGCTGGCCAGCGCGCAAACGCTGAACTGCACAAAGGACAGCACAAACGGCCCGCCAATGCGGTTGGCCGTGCGGCCCACCAAGAGCAGGTGCAAGCCCCAAAAAACGCTGCTGCCAATCACCCACCAATCACCCCGTGCCATCGCCATCGTGTCAGCGCCGGCCAGCAGCCAGGCCCCGACCAGGCAGCCCACCGCCGTCGGCCAGACCATCCAATGCGGCCGCTGCCGGTACAGCAGCCAACCCAGCAACGGCGTAAGCGGCACGTAGAGGGAGGTGAGCACGCCGGCATTGGTCACGCTGGTGCTGCCGATACCGATTTGCTGCATCACCACACCGGCAAAAATCAGCAGCCCCAGGCCCACCACCCGCAGCAAATCAGGCGCTTGCGGCGTGCGCTGGTGCACGCGCAGCTTGCCCCACTCCCACCAGGCCAGCGGCAACACCACCAAAGCCCCGAGCAAGAAGCGCAGCCCGGTGAACAAAAAAGGCGCAACGTCGACAGCACCCAGCGCTTGCGGCACAAAGGCCGAGCCCCAAATAATCGCCGCCAGCAACAGCAAGCCGTTGGCCTGGCCCTGTGAAAGTGTTTTTTGCATCGTGTCTCCTGCCAGAATTATCTGTGCACGGCGGCCCGCCCCAAGTCCACAACCCATGGGCTGTTGATGGCGGCAATGGCTGCGGCGCCAGCGCAGTAGCATTGCAGCTTTCACGCAACCCATGAGGCCCCGCATGCTCCAGCTCTTCATCGGTAACAAAAACTACTCCTCATGGTCGATGCGGCCCTGGGTCTTGCTCAAGCAAGCGCAGATTCCGTTTGAGGAAGTGATGCTGCGTTTTGACGCTTTTGAGCCCGGCTCGGCCTTCAAAACCGCCGCCCTGGCACTGCACCCGAGCGGCAAGGTGCCGCTGCTGCGCGACGGCGACTTGCTGGTCTGGGATTCGCTGGCAATCGCCGAGTACCTGGCCGAAAAATTTCCAGAAAAACAACTCTGGCCGCAGTCGCCGCCAGCCCGCGCCCAAGCGCGCAGTGCCTGCGCCGAAATGCACAGCGGCTTTCAGGCCTTGCGCCGCCATTGCCCGATGAACATCGAAGCCCCCTTGGGCGCACAAGGCAAGCTGATTTGGCGCGACCAGCCCAGTGTCCGCGCCGACGTGGCACGCATCGTGCAGCTTTGGGAGGGGATGCTGGCGCAGTATGGCGGCGCGTTCTTAGCGGGTGACTTCGGCACCATCGATGCCTTCTTTGCGCCGGTGTGCATGCGCATTGCACGCTATGCGCTGCCGGTAAGTAGCGCCGCTGCGGCTTACATCGACCGCGTCAGCGCGGCACCCGGCGTGGCAGCCTGGATTGCCGAGGCCTTGGCAGAGGCCGATTTTCGCCCGTTCGAAGAGCCTTACCGGCTCGGTCGTTGATGCCATTTTGAGGTTTACAAGCCATGGAAATCTACCAAGTCGGCGGTGCCGTACGTGATGCCTTGCTCGGTCTGCCGGTCCATGACCGCGACTGGGTGGTGGTCGGCGCAACGCCCGAACAGATGCTGGAGCTGGGTTACCTGCCGGTCGGCAAGGACTTCCCCGTGTTCCTGCACCCGGTCACGCACGAGGAATATGCGCTGGCCCGCACCGAGCGCAAGACCGCGCCCGGCTACACCGGTTTTGCCGTCCACGCAGCGCCCGATGTGACGCTGGAGCAAGATTTGGCACGCCGCGACATTACTATCAATTCTATAGCTACTAACGCATATCCAGTAAGCGATATAAGCATAATTGATCCTTATTTTGGCGCACGCGACCTGGCGCACAAAGTGCTGCGCCACGTGACCGAGGCTTTTCGCGAAGACCCGGTGCGCATCCTGCGTGTGGCGCGCTTTGCGGCCCGCTTCACCGACTTCGGTGTGGCCCCCGAAACCATGGCGCTGATGCGCAAGATGGTGGCAGACGGCGAAGTCGATGCGCTGGTGCCCGAGCGCGTCTGGCAAGAGCTGGCACGCGGCCTGATGGAGGCACAACCCTCACGCATGCTCACGGTGCTGCGCGACTGCGGCGCCTTGCAGCGGCTGCTGCCCGACGTGGACCGCCTGTGGGGCGTGCCCCAGCGCGCCGAATACCACCCCGAGGTGGACACCGGCATTCACCTGATGATGGTGCTGGACATGGCAGCCCGCCTGGGCGCGCCGCTGCCCGTGCGCTTCGCCTGCCTGACCCATGACCTGGGCAAGGGCACAACCCGTGCCGACGTACTGCCCCGCCACATTGGCCACGAAGAACGCAGCGCCCGCCTGCTCAAAGGCCTTGCGCAAAACCTGCGTGTGCCCACCGACTGCCGCGAACTGGCCGACGTGGTGGCACGTGAGCACGGCAACATCCACCGCAGCGAGAGCCTGAACGCCGCCGCCACCGTGCGCCTGCTAGAGCGCTGCGACGCCATCCGTAAACCAGCACGGTTTGCACAGGTGCTGCAAGCCTGCGAATGCGATGCGCGGGGCCGGCTGGGGTTTGAAGAGGCCGCCTATCCGCAGGCGGTGCGGCTGCAACAGGCGCTGGATGCGGCGCTGCAGGTCAACACTGCCAGCGTCGCCGCGCAAGCCCAGGCCGAAGGCCTCACCGGGCCACGGATTGGCGTGCAGGTGCAGGCAGCGCGGGCGGCTGCGGTGGCGCTGGCGGAAGGGCGGTTTCAAACTTGAAGTTGTGCAATCAACTCGCGCATTACATCGCGGGCCATGAGCAGGGGATAGCGCCTTGAGTCCATACAATCGTCCGGGATGCGACAACTAGAACCTTAATTGACAGAAGCCGTTGTGAAATTGAAAATTTCATGCAGCACACTGGGCATTTTTGACGCGCCACCAATATTCAAATTGATGGTGTTATCGTATTCATTTTCATAGGTAAAAAACAAGAGTCCATCAGAATAAATGTTTTTGTTGTTTTTATAAAAATCAAGCGCCCGCAGCACCTCGTCTTTGACCCTTTTCTCTACGAGCATTTCTGGCTGACCTTGCTCAATGCGGCCTGCGCCATCAAATTCAAGAACACCATTGCCACTGGACTCCGAAATCATGAGTGCACCTGTTCTTTGAGAGGGCATATTTTTTTTCAGAATTTCGGTCACAGCCCCCATACGGCAAGAATACAACCCATCCAGAATTTTTTTGTCAGATTTATAATTTCCCCCATCTACCGGACCATCCTTAAAGAAGGATAAACTGGATTTTATGTCCTTCATGGAATGACCCAGAAATTTTTGGCACGCCGGTATTTTTGTGTTTTGGGCAAACCAGTCAAGAGTGTCAATGTGCAAATTATCCAAGAGCGTTGTAGATAAATAAAAATCAAAACCAACAATATCAAACCCCGATGGAATACCTCCGCCTGTATATATATTTCCAGCCTGGTCATAGGTTGTCAGCCTGTCATTTTCTATGGATTTAATCCATGTTTTAAAATCTTCATGCTCATTTTTAAAATTTTTCGAATAATGGTCATCGATGGCTTTGACGTATTCTCCGGCTGCTTTGTTTATAAAAGATGAAAAATCCGCATCAAACAAGGCGCTGGCAAAAATAACGCCTATTTTTACACTATGTGGACCGTGAAAATCCAGCCGGGAACGAATAATTCGGGCGGACCGCTCCATTTCAATTTTCGAAATTCCATTCAGATAAGGCTCGTCTGCAAGAAACACAGCAAACAAATTTTTCTTGAATGGTTTCATGGAAACGAGGTAAGGATCAATTATTTCGATAAATTTTTGGTCGTCAGGAAATTCCAGAATTTTCGCATTTTTTTTCGGAAGAAAAATCTTTTTTCTTTCAACCCCGTCTTTAGCAGCGTACGAAGAAGATATTTTTTCAGGAGGAACGGGGTGGGTCAGCACGGGGCCAAGATCAACAATCAATTTGAAATCAGTTGCATTCAAATTTTTCAAGTTGCGACTGACTTGCGTAACGTCGATGGCATTGATCATGCCCAGGCCTGTTTTTTCCACCAACTCCAGCGGCACCCCCCGTGGCGTAAAAAATCCAACGGCTTCCAGTCGATTACGAGTGATTTTTGGAGTTGAGCTCAGCATAAAAAATGCAAGCATGCACACCAAAACAAACACGCCAAAAAATACCCATTTTTTACCGTTGCTCATGGTCATTGATCGCTTCAGGAGTTCAAAAAATTAAGGGCCTTTGGCGGGGAATCAAAGGCTAAAAACCGCTGCACGGCCTGCTGCAATTGGTGCGCACTTTCTTCAATCAAAGCGTTGTACTGCGCATTATTGAAGCCCCACAACGATGAATCCAACTCTTCACTGTGCCCCACCAAAAAAGGCAAAACGATCACCACCCGCAGGCTGCTACGTGATTGCAAAAAACGGTCAATGGTATTGGTTTCAGCATCTGTATTGGTGCAATCCCACTGGGCGAGCAAACGCAGAACGGGCGGTGCGTAGATGTTGAAAACCATACTGGTCATGCGGTCAAGCGTGACAAAAGTAAGCCCACCGTACTGTTCAACCGCCAGTACACGCGTGTCGACATGCACTTGGGCAATCAATCCCGCAAATACATCCCACTGGCCCGCATGTTGGGCCAGCCAGCTATCCACAACACAGCGCCGGGCCGCATAGTCTGGCGGGAACAACACGTCATCCTCCATCACTTCCAGCTGCGCCACCCCTGCCTGCACCGCCTTGTGCGCTAAGTGTTTGTAGCTCAATGCGCAACCCACCCAACCCGGGCGCTGGCGTATGCCATCAAACACACGGACACCCGGTGGGCGTATCTGCTGGAAAGCAGTGCGGCGGCGGGTGGTTTCTGGCAGGCTCAACGCCAAAAGCTTGCCTGGCAAAGGCATGGATTGGGTGAGTTTTTCCCATTCGGTATGCCCGATGAAGCGCAGTGCATACAGAGCGCGGTAGAGCATGAACTGGAAATGCTGCCCACTCTCCAACACCGCCGCAACGCGTACGTCGGCACTACAGAGCGACTGCTTGGCCGCCAACACTGCGCCTACCGCCTGGAGCAATGCCTGAGTATCGCCCACCGGCACAAAGTGCACGGACTGCGCTAAGTTGGCATGCTCTTCCATGTCCGCACTTGCCTCTGATACCAGAGGGATGCCCAGCGACAGGCATTCGTAGATTCGCGTGGTTTCCAGCAGCGCACCCTCGTAGTAGTGGATATTGACCACCACACGGGCACTGGCCAAGGCCTGGTGCAGCGCGGGACCAAACAAATCACCTTCCACCCGCACATTGAAGCGTTGCCGCAGGGCTGCCAGCATGGCCTGGCGACGCGGCGCATGAACATCGCCATAAAAAAGCACATCACAAGGGGCATCCTGGCTTGGCGGCTGAAGCTGGTGCGTGCGCAGGTAGTCGCTATATCCCACAAAACCGCCAATGGGCACCAAATAGGTGTGGGGATAGGCAATGCCGTGCTGCTCCAGGAACTGCAAATTGGTTTGTGCGTAGTCGAGCACCGCCAGCGAGTTTTCCAACATGCTGAGGTATTCATGCGTGAACCAGCGTGAACTGACCGATTGCTCCATCTGAAAAGCAATACGCTTTTCGCCCGGGGGCAGGCATTTGAACATTTGAGGGCACACCACAATGTAGACATCGCGTGTAAAGCCATCTTCAGGGGCCTGCGTCAATATCTCGACCGTGAAGTCGGCCTTGTGCAGCGCATCGGCCAATAAGTGGGCCACAAACAAGGTATGTGGCGTCGCCATGATGCCGATATGCCGTGTACCAGGTGCGATGTTGAGGCGTTGGGAAAGCGTGGCTTCGCGCCGCATTGATTTGGCACGTGCGGCCAAGGCACTCCATTCACCGCGCCAAACATAGCGTGCAGCGTTACGCGCACGCTGCAGACTGCGGCCCATGACACTTGCACGCATCCGCCGTGCCATGTCGCCGGCAAAACGCAAACTCTTGGTCACGCGCCAACTGCGTGAAAGATAAATTTTACGCACCACCAGCTCGGTCTCAGCAAGCTGCCGGGCCGCACCGGCGACCTGAAAATCCAGCTTCTGCTGTAATTGCTCAACCTGGTTAAGGGAGTGAGCCTTATGCTGTTGCAGCTCAAGTAACTGCTGGTTCAGTACGGCGATCGTGTTGTCTCGCACCTCCAGTACGTTTTTGAGCTGGATTACTTCTGCATGCGCATGGGATTCACGCCGCTGCAGTTCCAACAACTGCTGGGCAAGCTGCCGTGAAGCACCGGCAACCTGAAAATCCAGCTTCCGCTGTAATTGCTCAACCTGGTTAAGAGAGTGAGCCTTATGCTGTTGCAGCTCAAGTAACTGCTGGTTCAGTACGGCGATCGTGTTGTCTCGCACCTCCAGTACTCTTTTGATCTGGATTACTTCTGCATGCGCATGGGATTCACGCCGTTGCAGTTCCAGCAACTGCTGGTCCAGTTTTTCGATCCATTGGTGCCGCTGTTCGCCAGCCAGTTCCAATTGGGCTTCACGCACGCGTGCATCATCTAGCTTATTTTCCAGAATAAGCACGTCAGCCCTGCGTTCCAGACGGGCACCCAAGGCAGCAAACACTTGCCGGGCTTGGCTGGGGCCAGGGCCGTCGGCAAGGCCGCACAAAGCAAGCAAGGCCGGGGGTTGTTTCAGGCCCACCAGCACCATGCCCAGGCCATTACTGTGGGTAAAGTGCAGCGAGGGATAACGGGAAGATACTTCCGCCCAAAGACGGTGAACACCGAAGTCATCACGGTACACATGTGTGTCGTGGAACAACACCACGCCTCGCGCGGAGAGTTTAGACAACCAGCCGTCAAAATCATGGCGCACAGCTTCATAGGTGTGCAGGCCATCGATGTGCAGCAGATCTACGCTCGCATCGGCGAATAGCGGCAGCGCCTCGTCAAAGGTCATACGCAGCAGGGTCGAGAACGCCGTGTAGTGCGGATCGTGCGCACGCTTGAGTGTCTGGTAGATGCTCTCGTCATAAATGCCCGCATGGGCATCGCCCTGCCAGGTGTCAACTGCAAAAGCCCGGGTCGAAAGTCCTTGCTGCTGAATGGCTTGGCAAAAGGCCAGGTAAGAAATCCCAGAATACGCACCCAACTCTACCAAGGTTTCTGGTTGCTGCACCGACATCAGCCAGGAGGCAAAAGGAATGTGCCCCGCCCAAGGCGCAGGTGCGGAAAAACAGTGAGGCTCCATGAAAGAGGCTGGGGTGATAAAACTCATATCAATGTCCAATAACGATACATGAAGGTAGCAAGTGATTCATTCAACCAGTGGCTCCACCACTGGTATGGAATGCAATTCGGGACATAGGAATACCGACCAACCCCCCAGATGCGCTGGTCGCCTCAGAACGAAAAGTAATGGCATCGAAAATCCATTGGTGTTGCACATGTTCCTGCTGCGTTCCCTCTGCAATC
>JAYVXE010000419.1:0-3514 GCA_043785395.1 Burkholderiaceae bacterium
CCCGCTCCAGCGCCTGCGCGTCTTTGATCAAAGTACCGTGCTGCGCCGCCACACCGGTACCGGCCATGATTGCCGCCGGTGTCGCCAGCCCCAAGGCACAGGGGCAGGCAATCACCAACACCGCCACCGCGTGGATCAGCGCCACTTCCACGCCCGCGCCACGCCAGAGCCAACCCAGCAAAGTTGCCAGCGCAATCACCAGCACCACGGGCACAAACACCGCCGAGACCTGGTCTACCAGCCGCTGGATCGGCGCCTTGCCCGCCTGCGCGTCCTCCACCAGCCGGATGATCCGCGCGAGCACGGTCTCAGCCCCCACTGCAGTCACGCGCAACACCATCCGACCTTCACCGTTGACCGAGCCACCGGTGACCATGGAACACCCCCGTGCGCCTGCAGCGCCTCCCCCTTGCAGGGGGCGCATCTGGTGGCCTGGCAAAGCCAGTTCCACGGGTGCCCTGGAAGGGATGCGCGCACTGGGCTGAGCCTCTTTGAGCACCGGCAGCGGCTCTCCCGTCAGCATCGACTCGTCCACCTGGCTTACGCCCTCTAGCAGCACGCCGTCAACAGCAATGCGCTCACCCGGGCGCACCACAACCCGGTCGCCGACCATCAGCTCGGCCACCGGAATATCGACCTCGCCATCCGGCCCTATCCAATGCACCACATCCGGGCGCAAGCCGTGCAAGGCCCGGATCGCCGCCGTCGTCTGGTGCTTGGCCCGGGCCTCCAGCCATTTGCCCAGCAGTACCAAGCTAATCACCACCGCCGAAGCTTCAAAGTACAGCTGCGGCTGGCTGTGCGGCACAGCCGTCAACCACAGCCACACCGACAAGCCCCAGCCCGCGCTGGTGCCGATGGCCACCAGCAAATCCATATTGCCGCTGCGCGCCTTCACCGCCTGCCAGCCCGCCTTGTAAAAGCGCGCGCCCAACATAAATTGCACCGGCGTCGCCAAGGCAAACTGGGCCCAGGCCGGCAACATCCAGTGCAGCCCCCACAGACCGCCCAGCATCGGCAGCACCAACGGCAGCGACAAGGCCAAGCCGAGCGCCACCGGGCCAAAACCACTCCAAGGCGAGGCATTTTCTGCCGCCTCGGCCTGCGCCTCGGTGCGCGGCTCGTAGCCGGCATCGCGCACGGCCCGGCGCAGCTGGGCCTCCATGGCCGGGGCGCTCACCTGCACCCGTGCAGATTCGGTGGCCAGGTTCACGGTGGCGCCCTCCACACCGGGTACTTTTTTCAGGGCTTTTTCCACCCGCATCACACACGATGCACAGCTCATGCCGCCAATACGGATGTCGATCGGGGGGGGAGCGGTTTGAGAGGATTCGGTAGTCATGGCATGAGCTTAGACCTTGCCATGGGGGCAAGGTCAAGCCATGTCGTCAACGGCGGGCTCTGAACGCCAGGAGCAGTGCCAGCAACACCAGCACCACAGCCACGGCAAACGTGGCCTGCAGGCCGTTGGCAATGGCGCCGGGCGATGCCGTGCTGAGGTCGCTGGTCGCTGCCGCAAAGGCAAACACAGCACCCATCGCAGAAGCACCCGTGACGAGCCCCAGATGGCGCGACAGGTTCAACAGGCCAGAGACAACACCCCGCTGGTCAGAACGGGTACCACGCATGGCAGCAGTGTTGTTGGCGGCCTGGAACAGCTGGTAGCCCGGGGTCAGCACGGCGATGGCGGCGATGTAAGCCACCACGCCCCCCAGCACGGGCAGCAGCGCCAAGGCGAAACACCCCACCGCCATGGCAGCCAAGCCCACCAGGCGCATGGCGGGGGCACCCTTGCGGTCCACCAGACGCCCCGCCAGCAGGCCGGTGGCGATGGCAATCACCGGCCCTACGGCCATCACGCCACCGACTGCGGCGGCATCCAGCCCGAGTGCGCGTGAAAGGTAAAAAGGCCCCACCACCAGCGTCGCCATCATCACCGTCGCAACCAGCACATTCATGGCCAAACCCGCACTGAAACCCCGCTCACGGAACAGGGGCAGCGGCACCAAGGGCGATGCGGCGCGGGCCTCGGTGGCCACAAACAGTCCCATGCCCAGGCCGGCAGCCACCAGCAGCGCCCCATTCAGCAGCCCGAACTGGCCGTGCCCCAGCGTCATGGCCAGTGCATACGCCAACAAGCTCAGCGCCAGCACCACGGTCCCGCCATGGTCAAAGCGCACACCAACCTCCGGTGCGCAGCGGTCTGTGGGCAGGTAGCGGAGCAGCAGCAGCGCCAGCAAACCCAGCGGCACATTGACAAGGAACAGGGCCCGCCAGTCGAACCAGGCGATCAGCACACCGCCCACTGCGGGGCCCAGTGCCGTGCCCACGGCGGACATGGTGCCGAGCAAGCCCATGGCGCTACCGGTGCGCGCCTTGGGAACGATGTCGCCGACAAAGGCCATTGTGAGCGCCATCATCGCCGTCGCGCCCAGGCCCTGCAGCGCCCGTGCCACCACCAGCAATCCCAGCGTGGATGCCACACTGCACAACACCGACGCCAGCGTGAACAGGGTCAAGCCACCCAGCAGCAGCCGGCGGCGGCCGACCAGGTCTCCCAGACGCCCAACACTGACAATCAGCACCGTGATGGTCAGCAGGTACGCCAAAACCACCCACTGCACCTGCTGGAACGATGCGCCAAAAACTTGTGCCAAGGTGGGTAGGCCCACATTGGTAATGCTGGTCCCCAAGGAGGACAGCAGCATCGACAACGAAAGGCCCGCCAATGCTCCCCGCACGGACGTGGCTGTTGCTTCGCTCGCGGTGGCAATCTCACCCTGAACTGCATGCTGGCTCTGAATCACAACGGCTCCTTGTCTGGTTGGCCCCGCAACGGGACTGCCTGGAGCGTAGGTTTTTTTCAGGCCTGGCGGAAGACGCAGCATTTGCACTTCATACCTGCGTTGAACGCCATGTCGGCATGGATGCAGTTATGGTCAGGCTATGACCACACCTGACCTCAACTTGCTTGTCACGCTGGATGTTCTGTTGCAGGAAGGCAGCGTCGCACGCGCCGCACGGCGGCTGCATCTGAGCCCCTCTGCCATGAGCCGTGCGCTGGCGCGTCTGCGTGACACCACCGGCGACCCCTTGCTGGTGCGGGCCGGGCGGGGTTTGGTTGCCACGCCCCGGGCGCTTGAGCTGCGCGGCACCGTGGGGCAGCTGGTGCAAGATGCCCAGGCGGCCCTGCGGCCCTCACTGCACATCAACCTGCAGCAACTGGTGCGAACCTTCACGCTGCGCACCAGCGAAGGCTTTGTGGAGAATTTTGGCCCGGCGCTTCTTGCGCTTGTCAGTGCCCAGGCACCCCACGCACGGCTGCGTTTTGTACAGAAATCCAACAAGGACAGCAGCCTGTTGCGCGAAGGAAGCGTTGACCTTGAAACCGGTGTGGTCGGCGACAGCATGGGGCCGGAGTTGCGGGCGCAGGCCTTGTTCCGCGACCGGTTTATTGGCGTCGTTCGCACGGGGCACCCGCTGAGCCAGCGCAAGATCACACCCATCCGTTATG
>JAYVXE010000420.1:0-3507 GCA_043785395.1 Burkholderiaceae bacterium
GCCAAGATAGGTATTGACAAACTGATTGCCGGCCTGCCCGAGCTGTCCCAAGTCGCCCAGGTCAGAGGCGAGCAGGTATTCCAAGTCGCCTCCGAGAGCCTGACCAACGACAACTTGCTGACGCTGGCGCGGCGCGTCTCGGCGCTGTCCAAGCAGGCCGATGTTGACGGCATTGTGGTGACGCACGGCACCGATACGCTGGAGGAGACGGCCTACTTTTTGACGCTGACGGTGCATACCGCCAAGCCCATCGTGGTGGTCGGCTCGATGCGCCCTGGCACCGCCTTGTCGGCCGACGGCGCACTCAACCTGTACAGCGCGGTCAGCGTGGCCGCCAGCCCCGATGCACGCGGCAAGGGCGTGCTGGTGACGATGAGCGACAACATCGACAGTGGCCGCGATGTCACCAAGAACATCAACATCAAAACCAATGCCTTCTCCAGCCAATGGGGGCCACTGGGCATGGTGGTCGAGGGCAAGAACCACTGGTTCCGCGCAACGCTCAAGCGCCACACGCTGGGCTCTGAGTTTGACATTGACAACATCAGCACACTGCCGGCGGTGGAGATTGCGATGGGCTACGAAGGCGTCGCATCCACCGCCGTCGAGGCGCTGGGCCAAAGCGGCATCAAGGCCTTGGTACATGCGGGCACCGGCAACGGCTCGGTGGCGGCTCAACTGGTGGCGCACCTGCGCAAAGTGCGCGCAGGCGGCGCCCTGGTGATTCGGGCCTCACGCGTGCCCGACGGCCTGGTGCTGCGCAATGCCGAGCAGCCTGACGACAAGTACGACTGGGTTGTTGCGCACGATTTAAGGCCACAAAAAGCCCGTATCCTGGCCATGGTGGCACTGACCCAGACCAGCGACAGCAAAGAGTTGCAACGAATTTTTTGGGAATATTGAGTGCGCCCAAGTCCCTGCACAAACCAAGGTTTGGCGCTGCGCCGGACTTGCGCGGGCGTTGATAATAGAAGGCTGAAAGCGGTGCAATTTTTTGCACCTTATGCAACTGAAGGTGGCCAAGCTGCCGTTCCGGAGTACGACTGACAATGGTTGATTCCTTTTCCTACGAACAATTGATCGCATCCGGTGAGGGGCGTTTGTTCGAGTCCGATAGCGGGCGCCTACCACTTCCGCCGATGCTGATGTTCGACCGCATCAGCCACATCGACAGCGACGGCGGCGCACACGGCATGGGCCAGATCCGGGCCGAGCTGGACATACGGCCCGACCTGTGGTTCTTTGACTGCCACTTCCGTGGCGACCCGGTGATGCCGGGCTGCCTCGGGCTCGACGCCATGTGGCAGCTGATTGGCTTTTACCTGACCTGGTTGCGCCTGCCCGGACGGGGGCGCGCCTTGGGCGCGGGCGATGTCAAGTTCACCGGCGAAGTGGGGCCCCTGGCCAAACTCGTAACCTACGAGATCGACATCAAACGCCTGATCAAGCGCAAGCTGGTGATGGCCATTGGAGACGCCCGGATGCTGGTCGATGGCCAGGAAATCTACGTCGCCAAGGACTTGCGGGTGGGCTTGTTCAAAAAAGAAGACGCTCCCGCCAATGCGCCTGGGGCCACGGCATGAGGCGCGTCGTCATCACCGGCCGTGGCATTGTGTCGTGCATCGGCAACGACATGGCAACAGTTTCCGATGCGCTGCGCCAGGGCCGCTCGGGCATCCGGGCCATGCCCAGCTTTGCCGAACTCGGCATGCGCAGCCAGGTTGCCGGCCAACCGCAGATTGATCTGGAAGCCTTGATCGACCGCAAGCAACTGCGCTTCATGGGCGACGCTGCAGCCTATGCGCAGGTGGCGCTGGCGAATGCGATTGCCGAGTCCGGACTGACACCGGCGCAGGTCTCCAGCCCGCGCACCGGCCTCATCATGGGGTCGGGCGGCGGCTCACCAGCCAACCAAATCGAGGCCGCCGACATCTTGCGCAGCAAAGGCATTCGCCGCGTTGGCCCCTACCAGGTCACACGCTGCATGAGCTCGACCGTGTCGGCCTGCTTGTCGACCCACTTTGCCATCAAGGGCATCAACTACTCGATCACCTCGGCCTGCAGCACCTCGGCGCATTGCATTGGCGCCTCGGCCCAGCAAATCGCCTTTGGCCTGCAAGACGTGATGTTCGCCGGTGGCGGCGAGGAGCTGAGCTGGGGCATGGGCCTGCTGTTTGACGCCATGGGCGCAATGTCCAGCGCCTACAACGCCACGCCCGAGAAAGCCTCACGCGCCTACGACGCCCAGCGCGACGGCTTTGTGCTGTCCGGCGGCGGCGGCGCCGTGGTGCTAGAGAGCCTGGAGCATGCGCAGGCGCGCGGCGCCGTAATCCTTGGCGAAGTTGTCGGCTTTGGTGCAACCTCGGACGGCGCCGACATGGTCGCGCCCTCGGGCGAGGGTGCCATCTCCTGCATGCGCCAAGCCATTGCCGGGCTGGACGGCCCGATCGACTACATCAACACCCACGGCACCTCAACGCCGGTGGGCGACGTTCCCGAATTGCGCGCCATCCGCGAAGTCTTTGCCGACGCGATCCCTCCTTTTTCTTCGACCAAATCGCTGACCGGCCACTCGCTGGGCGCAACCGGTGTGCAAGAGGCGATTTACTGCCTGCTGATGCTGCAACAGGGCTTTATCGCGGGCTCGGTGAATATCGACAACCTCGACCCGGCAGCCGAAGGCATGCCCCTGGTGCGCAGCAGCCGTGACGCTGCGCTGCGCACCGTGCTGTCCAACAGCTTCGGCTTTGGCGGCACCAACGCCAGCCTGGCGCTGCGCAGCTGGAAGGACTAGCTCCCCCACTCTGAGCCTCCCGGCCCGGCCGTCCTGTGGGACGGGCGGGCCGTGTGTTTTGGCCACCGTAAAATCCCATGTTTGCGCGCCCCGCAGTCTGTGCTGCGCGCCATGGCACACACTCTTTGGGCGCGGCATCGCCGCACACACACGCATGTTGACCTTTCAGCAAATCATTCTCAAGCTCCAGTCCTACTGGGCCGACCAGGGTTGCGCACTTTTGCAGCCCTACGACATGGAAGTGGGTGCGGGCACTTCGCATACAGCTACATTTTTAAGAGCCATCGGCCCCGAGCCCTGGAAGGCCGCCTATGTTCAGCCCAGCCGCCGCCCCAAAGATGGCCGCTACGGCGAGAACCCGAACCGCCTCCAGCACTACTACCAGTACCAGGTGGTGCTCAAGCCCGCGCCCAGCAACATCTTGGAGCTGTACCTGGGCTCGCTTGAAGCGCTGGGTTTCGATCTGAAGAAGAACGACATCCGCTTCGTCGAAGACGACTGGGAAAACCCCACACTCGGCGCCTGGGGCCTGGGCTGGGAAGTCTGGCTGAACGGCATGGAGGTCACGCAGTTCACCTACTTCCAGCAGGTTGGCGGCATCGACTGCAAACCCGCCACTGGCGAGATCACCTACGGCCTGGAACGTCTGGCGATGTACCTGCAAAGCGTCGAGAATGTGTTCGACCTGGTGTGGACACCGGGCCTGACTTACG
>JAYVXE010000421.1:0-11214 GCA_043785395.1 Burkholderiaceae bacterium
AACCGCGCCGCCCCCAGTGCACCCGTGGATCTGGCTCTGCCAGGCCACCGGGTGCGCCCCCTTGAGGGGGGAGCGCCGCAGGCGCTACGGGGGTGTTTCACACTAACTCTCATGCATGGGCCAAGCACCACCGAGCGATGAAACCACGCCGCAAGACGAGACGAGCGTGCAGTTTCCAGTGCACCCGTGGATCTGGCTCTGCCAGGCCACCAGGTGCGCCCCCTTGAGGGGGCGAGCGCCGCAGGCGCTACGGGGGTGTTCTCAGTAAGCGCCCATGAAATCACGCTTGCCAATGGGCACGCCGTTGTGGCGCAGGATGTCGTAGGCCGTGGTCACATGGAAGAAAAACTGCGGCAGACCGTAGTTCGCCAAGTAGACCTGCCCACCGAGCTTCTTCTCTTTGGGTGTGCCAGGGCGCAAGACGATCTCGGCGCTTTCCTTGCCCTCAAACTGCGACGCGTCAACGCTGTCCAAAAACGCCAGGGTCTGCGCCAACAGCACATCCAGATCGGCAAAGCTCTTCTCTTGACCGGCAAAGGTCGGCACCTCCATCCCCGCCAGCCGCGCCGTAACACCGCGTGAAAAATCAGCGGCAATCTGCACCTGCTTGAGCAGCGCAAACATGTCGGGCGCCAGCCGCGCTTGCAACAGCGCATCGGGCTCGATCGACTTGGCTGTGGCGTGCGCGCTGGCCTGCGCCAGAATGGTTTTCAAAGCCGTCAGCAGTTGTTTGAAGACGGGGACGGAGTGGGTGTACATGGAGGAGGTCATGGGGGGTTTTCTGTGGGTGGGGGGAGGTGGAAAACGGCGAGGACTGTCAGGCCCGTGTGACTCTGGTTCGCGCTGGTTCGCGCTGGTTCGCGCTGGCTATAGCCTGGCCGGGCACTGTAACCCGTATCTGTGTGGGGCAAGCGCTGCGAGGCTTCAAGCGTCCTTGGCGCTGTTGACGGAGGGGAGACGCTAGCGTCGTTACGGTCACAGAATTTGCCGTGATTTAGGCGAAAAAAATATTCATAACCCATTGTTATTATTTGATTTTCGGTATAAAACTTAAAACTAAGGTAATGTACCGAAATGCAAGAACTCAGCCCCGCCATCAGCCGCCAGTACATCGACGCCGTGGCCGTGTTCGATGCACTGGCGGAAGCCACCGCAGAAGCCGCCCAAGTGCGCGGCGGCATGTACTGGCACGCGGGGCCAGTGTCGTCGCCAGACTCCAGATACCTGGTGCGCACCACCCCCGCCGGAGCCGAGACCAGCCTGGGCCCGCGCACGCCTGAAACACAGGCCAGCTACGACAAATTCACCCAAAGAAAGCAGGCCAGCACCGAGCGGCTGACCGGCCTGAAAGCCGCGCTCGACCAGCAGCAGCGCATGAACCGCGCCCTGCGCGTTGGCCGGGTAGACCCCTTGGTCGTGGCGCTGCTCAACCGCTTGGCCAGCACCCAGCTCAGCGAACACTTTCGCGTGGTCGGCACCCACGCCCTGTATGCGTATGAGGCCGCCGCCGGGGTGCGGCTAGGTGCCGACGCACTGGCCACGCGTGACATTGATTTGCTGTGGGACACCCGTAAACGCATCACCTTCTCCACCCAGCTGGCGCGGGTAGACAGCTCCATGCTGGGGGTGCTCAAAAAGGTAGACCCCACGTTCCGCATGAGGCAGAGTCAAAAATACACGGCGGTGAACAAAGACGGCTTCGAGGTGGACATCATCCGCCGCGAGCGCACGGGTGACGACCCACACCCCATCAAACTCAGCGACGCGGACGACGACTTCTGGGTGGCCCAGGCCCGCCGCGCCAACGTGCTGCTCGACGCACCCGGCTTCTCTGCCGTCATCGTCGCCACCAACGGCACCATGGCGCGCATGCACACCGTGCACCCGGCCACCCTGGTGGCGTTCAAACGCTGGATGGCAGCGCAAGCCGACCGCGACGCCCTCAAACGCCGGCGAGACGTGCTGCAGGCGGATGCGGTGCAGGCGCTGCTGGAGCAGTATTTGCCGCAGGTTTTAGGGTCAAATTGGCATCTAGCGCTTGTAGGGTAAGCTCAAAAATCTATTGAATAGATAGCAAAATGCACGATGAATACCCCATTGGGTTTCCCCCGGATGCCGCCATAGTGCCTCCAAGGAGTCAATTTTTATTGAAAATTTAACTTCAACAGTTAAAATTTCAACAATGATAAACCGCCAATTCGAGGCCACAGTCCGCCAAAAACTAGCCCAAACCCCCGCCGTCGTGCTGCTGGGCCCGCGCCAGGTGGGCAAAACCACGCTGGCCCGCACCCTGGCCAAAGACTGGCCTGGCGGCGCGGTGTACCTTGATCTGGAGCGCCCGGCAGACCGCCTGCGGCTGGAAGACGCCGACACCTACCTGCGCGCCCAGCAGGGCAAGCTTGTCATCCTGGACGAAATCCACCGCGCGCCCGGCGTGTTTGAAGTCTTGCGCGGCATCATCGACGACAACCGCCAAGCCGGGCTGCGCAGCGGGCAGTTCTTGCTGCTGGGCTCGGCGGCGCTCGATCTAATGCGCCAGTCCAGCGAAACACTGGCCGGGCGCGTCGCCTACCTCGACATTGCCCCCATCAACACCTTTGAGGCCGCAGCGGCGGGCATCACCGACAGCTCCCTGTGGCTGCGCGGCGGCTTCCCGGACAGCCTGCTGGCGGCGGACGACACCCAGAGCCTGGACTGGCGGCGTGACTTCATCCGCAGCTACCTCGAGCGCGACGTGCCCATGTTTGCGCCCCGCCTGCCCGCCGAAACCATTGGCCGCCTGTGGAGCATGCTGGCGCACAACCAGGGCGGCGTGCTCAACCAGTCGCGCATCGCCAGCGCGCTGGGCGTGGCCAACCCCACCATCGACCGCTACATCGACCTGCTGGTAGACCTGCAACTGGTGCGCCGCCTGCGCCCATGGACTGGCAACCTGGGCAAACGCCTGGTCAAATCGCCCAAGGTCTACGTGCGCGACAGCGGCCTGCTGCACGGCCTGCTAGAGCTGCGAACCCTGAACGACCTGCTGGGCCACCCGGTGTGTGGCCTGAGCTACGAGGGCCACTGCATCGAAAACATCCTCCAAGCCGCCAGCCCCCGCCGCGCGCCCTATTTCTACCGCACCCAGGTCGGCGCAGAAATCGATTTGGTACTGGAAAAAGGCGGCCAGCCCGAGATCGCTATAGAGATCAAACGCTCCATGGCCCCCAGCCCCGAAAAAGGCTTTGCCATCGCGTGTGATGACTTGCAGATCGCGCAGCGTTATGTGGTGTACCCAGGGGAGGAGCGGATAGCGCTGCGGCATGGGGCGGTGGGGATAGGGTTGGGGGAGTTGCTGGGGGTTTTGAGGCGGGATTAACGTGGCCCCCCGAAGCGCCTGCGGCGCTCGCCCCCTCAAGGGGCACACCCGGTGGCCTGGCAGAGCCAATGGGATGGACGCCCCCACCCGCAACGGCATCAATGTGCCAAAGTGGAGGTGTTTCCATCCACCACTTGAACCGAGAGGAGCGTCCACCGTGAATATTACTACGTTTGGCCTTGACTTGGTGAAGAACGTGTTTCAGGTCCACGGCGTTGATGCGCACGGCAAGTGCTGTGCTTAAAAAGCAACTCAAGCGCGAGCAGATGGCGGTCTTCTTCGTCCAACTGCCGCCGTGCCTGATCGGCCGGCAAGCCTGCGGCAGCGCCCACCACTGGGCGCGCAAGCTGGGGTGTCGTGGATGCTTTGTTGCAGCAAGCCATCCGGGCTGGGAGCGGCTGCGGGTGGCGCGCTTTGAGATTTCATGGCGCGATTGCGTAAATCGCGCCACCGGATGGGCGCGGTTCGGTGGGCGGCAGAGATGCGCTGGCCAGCCCTCAACGACGCCCCAACTCCGGCATCTCCCACCCCAGCAGCTCGGCCAGCCGCAGCACCACCCAGCGCGCTTCGTCCTGCGTCACGCCGGCGCCCTCGCCGCACAGGCCGGTGTGGATGCGGTGCAGCACTTCGTCTTCGGACGGCACTTCGGTGTGGGCCAGGATACGGGCGTGTTCGGTGAGGTGGTTGGCCAGGTCTTCACAGGCCTCAAAGCGCTGGCGCACATCGGCAATGGGCGCGCGCAGGCGCTGGCCACAGCGCTCGGCGTACAGCGCGGTGAACGAGGGCGGGACGTCAATTTGGTTTTCTTCGGGCATGGGCAAAGGGCGTCAGAGCGCGCCGGGATCCGTCTTGCTGGTAATGCGGCGAGCGCGGGCCGTACAGCAGGCCACCTGGGCGGGCGGTCAGCAGCCGGGTACTGGCCGTGTCCGCGACGGCATGACCGGGGTCGCCCATGCTGCTGGCAATCTGCTGGATGACCGCCGTCAGCAGCACCCCTAGCAGCCCGCCGCCACTGTTGCCTTGGTTTTCTGCATCGGAGGCGCTGGCCCGGCCTTCCCAGAGTACTTTTTGCGTGACGGCATCCACCAGTGTGGCCTGGACGCTGACGGTTACCGTGCTGCTAATGAGCTGGTATTTGGCGCCATATTCCATCACTTTCAAATAAAGCACGGCGTCGGCGCCAAAGATTTCCCGGATTTTGGGCAGCGCTGCGGCATGCATGTCGCCCGGATGCGGCAGGCCATTTTCTTTGAACGTCTGGTCGACCAAGGCGACCGGAAACACGTAGTAGCCGGACTCTGCCAAGGGCCTTGTGACGGTGGCCAGCACGCTGTAGGTGGCTCGGATATCCGGTGCGTCGTTGAGCGGCGGCAAGACCAAAATCGAGCGCGGTTTGCTTTGGCGAAATTCGGTGTAGTCGTAGGAGGCTCGCGGCACCGCACAGCCGGTGAGCAAGAGGGTGGCCGCGCACAGCGCCAAGAATGTCGTTTTCATGGCTTGCACAAACCCCCACAGTTCATATTTATAAAAATCCCTGAACACGCGGGCGTGCACCGGGCACGCATATTGGCGTTCAGTCTTGGTTTTTGAAACACGGTTGTTTGAATGACCATGGAGGAATGGCTGGATCCGCGCTCGGTCTGCAGCCGCATCATTGGGCCTCCATTTTCTGGATGGCGGCATCCATGAAGACCGAAGATTCTGGAAACAGTGATTTCTCAGTCTTGAAGGATTGAAGCGCCTGCGCGCTCTTGCCCACTTGGAAGTAAAGATGGCCCAGGTGCGCATGGAAGCCGGGCGGCAGCGCGTGTTGGCCCGAGCGTGCTTTTTGGTAGTCTTCTTCCAGGTTTTCAATCTGCTTTTCGAGCGGAACTTTGCCCGGATCGCTGTAGCTGGCGTAGATTTGGTTTTGGTAACTTCCCCATTGGTACAGACTGGTCGGCTGCGTCACACAGCCGCCCAACAGGCCGGCGGCCAGGCTGAGTGCGATGGGTGTTTTGAGCAAATGCGCCATGGATTACTTCTTGGCCGGCCACTGGCCACGGTCCATGCCTTCAACCAAGCGCGTCACGGCCTCCCGAATGGCCAGGTCCAGCACTTTGCCGTTCAAGGTGGAGTCGTAGCCAGCGGTGCCGCCAAAGCCGATGACTTCCCGGTTGGACAAGGCATATTCACCCGCGCCCTGCGCCGAATAAATGACCTCGGACGTCAAGGCGTCGACGATATTGAGGCTCACCTTGGCATACGCGCTCTGGGTTTTGCCACGCCCGAGCAGGCCAAACAGTTGTTGGTCGCCAACCTCTTTGCGCCCGAATTCTGTGACGTCGCCGGTCACGACAAAATCAGCGCCTTTGATCGCTTGGCTCTTGCCTTGAAAACCTGCCTCTTGCTTGGCCTCGGCCATGTTGTCGCGGTCCATCACGCCAAAATGCTGGGACTGCTGCAGGTGCACGATCAAAATGGTTTTCGCCTGTCCGCCCAGCCGGTCAACGCCGTCCGAGAACAGGCCGCGCATGAAGCTGGAGCGGTTGTCGAACTTGCCCACGATCAACAGGGACTTCGGGCCGCTATAGGCCTGGGTGGCCGCTGCAACCTGCGGCACCGCCAGGCTTTGCGACGTCTCGGTGGCGCAGCCCAACAGGGCGGCGGCGGTGGCGGCCATGGCCGCCATAGAGAAAAGACGCCGTTGCATAGATGTCCTGGCAAGTTGAAAGAATGTGCATTTTAGACGGATGCTGGCCTGCTTTGGCCAGCCCCTGCGCGCAGCGCCCGCCACGGGCCGGCGGCGGCGGCCCTTGGTGGCCGACTTGGTGGCGACTTGGTGATGGCTGGCGGGCCGGGCCACCGCGCCAGAGCCCGTAAAATCCCCACTTTCCCCCTCCCCCCGAACTCTGGAGCCCTTCCCATGGCCACCCCTCAAACCGCGGTATCTCCCTCCTCCAGCGCCTTGGCCAACGCGATCCGTGCGCTCGCCATGGACGCCGTGCAGCAAGCCAATTCGGGCCATCCCGGCGCGCCCATGGGCATGGCCGATATGGCGGTGGCGCTCTGGGGCTCGCACCTCAAACACAATCCGCGCAACCCGCATTGGTTTGACCGCGACCGCTTCGTGCTCTCCAACGGCCACGCTTCGATGCTGCTCTACGCGGTGCTGCACCTGAGTGGCTACCAGCTGCCGCTGGCCGAGCTGAAGAACTTCCGCCAGCTGCACAGCAAGACCGCCGGGCACCCGGAAGTGGGCGTGACGCCGGGCGTCGAGACCACCACCGGCCCGCTGGGCCAGGGCTTGACCAATGCTGTGGGGTTTGCGCTGGCTGAGAAGCTGTTGGCCAAGGAGTTCAACCGCCCCAAGCACAGCATCGTTGACCACTACAGCTATGTTTTCCTCGGTGACGGCTGCCTGATGGAGGGCATCAGCCATGAGGCGGTGGCGCTGGCCGGGGCCTGGAAGCTGAACAAGCTGGTAGCGCTGTACGACGACAACGGTATTTCGATCGACGGCCCGGTCGCGCCCTGGTTTGTCGACAACACGGCGCAGCGCTTCGAGGCCTGCCAGTGGAATGTCATCGACGGTGTGGACGGCCATGACGCCGCCGCCGTCGCCGCAGCCATTGCGCAGGCCAAGAAATCGGCCAACAAACCAACGCTCATCCTTTGCAAGACCGCCATCGGCAAAGGCTCGCCCAACCGCGCCGGCACCGCCAAGGCCCACGGCGAGCCGCTGGGCGCAGAAGAGATCGCACTCACCCGCGCTGCGCTGGGCTGGACGGCGGCCCCGTTCACCATTCCCAAGGACATCGCCCAGGCCTGGGACGCCAAGACCCGTGGCGCGGCCGCCGAGGCGGCGTGGGACAAGCGCTTTGCCGCGTACAAGAGCGCGCACCCCGAGCTGGCCCAAGAATTCACGCGCCGCATGCAGGGCGAGCTGCCCAAGGGCTTTGCCCAAACGGCGGTAGACACCATCGTCGCCGCCCACACCAAGGGCGAAACCGTGGCCAGCCGCAAGGCCAGCCAACTCGCCCTCGAAGCTTTCACGGCAGCCCTGCCCGAGCTGCTGGGCGGCAGTGCCGACCTCACCGGCTCCAACCTCACCAACACCAAGAGCACGCCCAACCTGCGTTTTGACAAGGCCGGTGGCGTGGTGCAAAGCGCCAATGCAGAGGGCACGCAAGTAGGCGGCCGCCACATCAACTACGGCGTGCGCGAGTTCGGCATGGCCGCCATCATGAACGGCATCGCGCTGCACGGCGGCTTCATCCCCTACGGCGGCACCTTCCTGACATTTAGCGACTACAGCCGCAACGCCATCCGCATGGCCGCGCTGATGCAGCTGCGCGTCATCCACGTCTTCACCCACGACTCGATCGGCCTGGGCGAAGACGGCCCCACCCACCAGAGCATCGAGCACGCCGCCAGCCTGCGCCTGATCCCCAACCTTGACGTCTGGCGCCCCGGCGACACCGCCGAGACTGCTGTCGCCTGGGCCGTTGCGTTGCAAAACCAAAAGCGCCCGACGGCGCTGCTGCTCTCGCGCCAGAACATCGCCTACGCGCCCAAGGCCGATCTGGGCGAAATCAGCCGTGGCGCCTATGTGCTGTCCGAGCCGGCCGATGTGGGCCTGAAGAAAAAAGCCCAGGCCGTCATCATCGCGACCGGCTCCGAGGTGCAGCTGGCGCTACAGGCGCAAAAGCTGCTGGCCTTGGCCTTCAACATCGCCGTGCGCGTGGTCTCCATGCCCAGCACCACCACCTTCGATGCCCAAAGCACAGCATACAAGACCCAAGTCCTGCCCGAAGGCCTGCCGCGTATCGCGGTGGAAATGGGTGTGAGCGCAGGCTGGTGGAAGTACGGCTGCGCCGCCGTGGTCGGCATCGACACCTACGGCGAATCGGCCCCGGCGCCGGTGCTGTTCAAACACTTTGGCTTCACGCCCGAAAATGTTGCGCAGACAGTGGCAGCGGTTCTGCAATAACGCCGGGCAGGTCTTTGTGCTCCGTCTTCATGCCAAGGCAGTCCATCGCTGATCACCCACAATTTTTCTGTTTTTTCATCTCGTAAGAAGGATAGAGCGATGACCATCAAAATCGGTATCAACGGCTTTGGCCGCATTGGGCGCAATGTGCTGCGTTCAGCCTTGCAAAATTTCAGCGACATCGAAGTCGTTGCCATCAACGACTTGCTGGAGCCTGATTATTTGGCCTACATGCTGCAATACGATTCGGTGCATGGCCGCTTTGAGGGCAGTGTCGCGGTCGACGGCAATACGCTGATCGTCAACGGCAAGAAAATCCGCCTGACGCAAGAGCGCGACCCGGCCAAGCTGCAATGGGGCGAAGTGGGTGCCGAGGTGGTGATCGAGTCCACCGGCCTGTTTCTTGACAAGCCAAGCGCACAAAAGCACATCGACGCCGGTGCCAAGAAGGTGATTTTGTCGGCTCCGTCCAAGGACGACACGCCGATGTTTGTCTTTGGCGTCAACCACCACAGCTACAAGGGCGAGGCGATCATCTCCAACGCCTCGTGCACCACCAACTGCCTGGCACCCATTGCCAAGGTTTTGCACGACAAATGGGGCATCAAGCGCGGCCTGATGACCACGGTGCACGCTGCCACCGCAACCCAAAAAACTGTCGACAGCCCCAGCAACAAAGACTGGCGCGGTGGCCGTGGCATTTTGGAGAACATCATCCCCAGCAGCACCGGCGCGGCCAAGGCGGTGGGCGTGGTGATTCCGGCGTTGAACAAAAAACTCACCGGCATGAGCTTTCGCGTCCCCACCTCGGACGTGTCGGTGGTCGACCTGACAGTTGAGCTGGACAATCCCGCCAGCTATGCCGAAATCTGCGCCGAAATGAAGGCCCAGAGCGAGGGCGCTTTGAAGGGCGTGCTCGGCTACACCGAAGACAAGGTGGTTGCGACCGACTTCCGGGGCGAAACCCGCACCTCGGTCTTCGATGCCACGGCGGGCATTGCGCTCGACGCCACCTTCGTCAAGGTCGTGAGCTGGTACGACAACGAATGGGGCTACTCGAACAAGTGCCTGGAGATGGTGCGCGTGGTGGCGCTGTAACAGCGCTTGCAAGCGGCATTTATCGACTTTTAGGACTTGCGCAACAAGGATGTAGCTCCGACACCGATCTGGGTGCAGGGCAGGTCGATCAAGCATGTTTGCGCAAGTCCTATTATGTTACCAATTAGCCGCTAGCGCCCATCACATAAGCGCTAGCGGCTATTTAGACAAAAGAACAACCGCTTTTTAACCGCTCTTGATCGCAAGCGGTGGTGGCGCTTTCATCCACCCATCCATCCATTTGCCATGCCAGCCCATGCCTGCCCCTCCCATGACTGCAAACCCCTTCCAAGGCCTTGTTCTTGAAGCCTTGCGGGCACTGGGCGGCAGCGCCCGTCGCGCCGAATTGCAGCTGCGCCTGGGGGCGCCAAGCCCGGCCCGCCTGTCGCGTGCGCTGACGGCGCTGCGGCTGGCCGCCGCCGTGCGCCGGGCCGGGGTCGGGCGGGCGCAGCGCTATCTGCTGCCGCGCAGCATTCCCGGCGTGGGCAGTGAGATCCCGGTGGTGCGCATCGATGCGGCGGGCCAGGCAACACCGTTTGGCTGCATCGTGCCGCTGCAAGGCGGGCGCTTTTGGGTGGAAGAGGCCGACGGCGTGCACGAGCTGCACGATGGCCTGCCCTGGTTTTTGAACGATATGCGCCCGCAAGGCTTCATGGGCCGCAGCTTTGCCCACGCGCACCCAACGCTGCAACTGGGGGCCGACCCCAGCCGCTGGAGCGATGACGATGTGCTGCGGGCGATGGCGCTGTTCGGTGATGATTTGCCCGGCAATCTGGTGGTCGGCCATGCGGCCTTTCTGCGCTGGCAGCAGTTGTCAGCGCGCCTGCCGAACCTGCCGAACCTGTCACGCCTGCCGAACGTGCAGCACGTGGCCTCCTTCCACGACTACCCAAGACTGGCCGCACAAGCCCTGCACGGCACGCTGACGGGCTCGTCGGCAGGCGGCGAGCAGCCCAAGTTTTGCACCCAGGTCGATGGCCGCCCGGTCATCGTCAAGTTCTCACCGCCAGGGGCGACACCGGTCGAGCAGCGCGTGCGCGACTTGCTGGTGTGCGAGCATTTGGCGCTGCAAACGCTGGCAGCGGCGGGTTTGCCAGCGGCCCGCAGCCAAATCTTTTTGGCCGATCAACGCGTCTTTTTAGAGGTCGAGCGCTTTGACCGCGCAGCGTTGGCCGGGACTGCACCGGGGCGCATCGGCATGGTCTCACTGCGGATCTACGACGCCCAGTACATCGGCTGCGAGGACAACTGGGCCGCCACCGCCAAGCGCATGGCAGCGCACCAGCCGCAGCCACTGCTGTCGGCGCAAGACGCAGCCAGGCTGTGTTTGCTGGAGGCGTTCGGGGTCTTGATCGCCAATACCGACCGCCATTACGGCAACATCTCGCTGCTGCTGGACGCCGCTGGCGACTGGGAGCTGTCGCCCACCTACGACATGCTGCCCATGCTGTACGCGCCGGTGCATGGGGAGTTGGTGGCCCGCGATCTGGCCCAATGGCCACCGCCCCCCAGCGCAGCCACGCTGACGGTCTGGCCCCAAGCGCAAGCCTTGGCCATGGCGTTTTGGCAGGCAGCTGTGCGGGATGGGCGGATTTCGGCCGATTTTCAAGCCATCGCCGCGCAGCACGTGCAGCGGCTCGCTGCTGCACAGGGTTGATCAGGGCTAGCAGCCTGTCGGACTTGGGGAACGCCGGCTGCAAATCGACCGCAGCGGTCCATTTTTGGCTTCGCCGCTCTTCGAGAACACCGTCTTTTTGGCCCATAGCCGGGCTATGAGCCTGCAAAT
>JAYVXE010000422.1:0-3475 GCA_043785395.1 Burkholderiaceae bacterium
TGGCGCTGCACGAATGTAGTGCCATACTCGGGCAACTTATAAGCTAAGTTGTTGAATTTGTTGGTGTATTTTTCGGAAGTGACAAACTTGGGCTAGGAGGCTGTCGGGCTTGATGTAAAGATCCATAGCTCGGCTATGGGTCAAAAAACGGTGGCCTCAAAGAGCGGCGAGGCCACCGCCCAATTCCACGCTGGTGCCGAAAAAAGCATGGACCGGGTTCGTGTCCAATAGCCCAATGAACCCCATGCTTATCCCCACGCCCGACACCACCAACCAACGCCTGACCGAACTGGAGATCAAGGCCAGCTTCCACGAAGACGCCATCGACCGGCTCGACCAAGTCATCGTCCGCCAGCAGCAGCAGATCGACAGCCTTATCCGCGAAATCCTCCATCTGCGCCAACAACCCCATACCACAGAGGGCGCCAGCGCATCCCGCAACCCACGGGACGAGTTGCCGCCGCATTACTGAGGCGGCGCGCGCTGCATTGTCTTGGGCGCCGTCCCGGCCTTAATTCAACCGCACCGGCTCCGCCCCCAGCCCGGCCGCTTGCAGCCAGGCGAACACCGAGTCCACCGTGACGGTTTCGATCCGGTCGGAAAACCGTTTTTCCGACGGGTGGTCATCAAACGCGATGTTGGCCGAGCCCACGCGCCCGCCTAAGCGGGTCAGCGGCCCCAGCTTGAGCGTGGTGGGGATGTAGCCCTTGAACTGCAACCAGGCCTGGGCCTGCGCCCGGCTGCGGATGGTGGCGGGCTCCATGGCGGCCGCCAATGTTTCGATGGCCCACTGGTTGGACTGCTGGTATTTCTGGCCCCAGGCGTAGGACACCATGTTGTAGGCCGGTGTGTGCAGCGGCGCCAGGCGGCTGCGGTCTTGCAGCAATGGGAGCAAGGCGTCCTGCACCGCAGTTGTGGGCACCACCCAGGCGGCCTCGTAACGCCAGAGGTCGTCGAGGAAAAACTCCCCCAGCCCCTGCCGGTCCACCTGGGCCACCGCCGAGCCGCACTGGTTGAGTTTGTGCACCACGCGCCATGGGCCCGGCGCTGTTTTGTAGGCAAACCCCAGGTGGGAATAACGCAGCCCGTATTTGCCCAGATCCTGCCCCGCACGCGCCAGCACCACCACCTGCGCACCGCTTGCATCTAGCGTCTGGGACACCTTGTCTGCCAGCGCCATGCCGCGCTCGATCGTCTGGGCTGTGGGTGCCTTGTCTTCACACACACGCCCGGCATGGGCCGGGGCAGCCCATGCCAGACCCACGGCCACCAGCGAAAACACCACGCGCCGCAGACCCAAAGAGACGCCCGCTGTGGGCCTGGTTGTCGCGGCCATCACAGCAGCCGCTCGTTGTGCAGCAGGGCCTGGCCCAGCGCATTGGGCACAAAGGCCAGCACCTGGCCGGCGGACAAAAGCAGCACACCGGTGCCGATCACGCTGCAAGTCACCGCCGTGCCCACACCGGCTGCCACCGCCGATGCGGCCCGGCCCATGACCTCGACGCTGACCACAGCACCATCCGACAGCCGCTCCAGCACCAACACCGTGCCCTTCGCAGAGGCCTCAACGGCCATCACCGTCAACACCGCCCCGCCGATTGACAAGGCCGCAGGCACCGCCAGCACAACCCCGGAGGCATCCGGCACGACCGATGCAACGGACGCCAACGGCAACAGTGACAAGGCCCCCGAGGCCTCACTCTGGGCGTGGGCAGGAACAGTGGCCAACAAGGCCGCACAGGCCACTGCGGCCAAACCCATCACAAAACGTTTCTTCATCGCAAATCCAGTCAAACAAAAAGGTAAAGAAAAGAAGAGGGCTGAAACAGATTCGTAACGACCCAGCCCCCGCACCCCGTAGCATGCGGCGTGCGCAGTCGTTCCAACAGACACTGCGGATCGGGCTCTGCCAGGCCGATGCCACATGGAGCCCTGCATTTCGCCTCGGTTTTTGGCAAGCCAATCCGAGAGCGCAGCGAAGCCTAGGAAGGTGTGGATAGTTACACAACCACGACTTACGCAAAAATCCACAGGTAGCGTTTTTCAACAAGCTCAGACGCTACAGGTAGTGTCTATCAACAAGGTTTGCGTAAGTCATGACAACTTTGGCCGACGTAAAGTCGAGACCAGCAGCTACCGCCAGGCACCGGGTACCACGGTGCTGGGCACAGCTACCTGCCACCATCGCATCCGCGACCACTTGCGGCACAAGGGCTGGCTACATTGCCAACGCCACCTCCCCCAAGGATCCCCGCCATGCACGACAAGATTCGAGCCAGCAACACCACCGCCGCCTTTAACCGCTGGGCGGGTTTTGAGGTGCTACACGCCGATGCCGGCACAGCCGAGTTGCGCATGGTCTGGCGCGCCGAAGAGATGGGCCAGTACGCAGGCTTTTTGCACGCCTGACCGGCGCAGGCGCACAAGACGGCACGCCCCGCCCTACCCCAGCTGCGGTGCGGGCTGTGTATTACGCATCCACGACTTCAGCCGCGCCAGGTTGTCAAAGTCCACCACATCGCCCACGCTGCCATCGTCGTTGACCAGCTTGAAGCGGCTGGCGTCTTTGGTCAAAAACAGCACCTTTCCGTAGTAGCGCGACTGGTGGATGGACTTGCGCTGTGCATCCTTCGTGTCGTGCTTGGGGTCAATCAGGCGAAGCAGCGGGGCCTCGTCAGGCATGTGGGCCATACACACCACAAAGTCGGGGTAAAACAGGCTTTTGCTGTCGCCACGCAGCAAGGCCACGCTGAAGGGCTTGCCCTCGGGGTTGCGGTGCCACCATTGCACAAAGTCGGCCCGGTCCAGCGCCTGGGCAAATTTCAGCTCCTGCTCGTTGAACGCATACGTGGCATCGACACAGGCAAGGCCCACCACATCTGCCGTTTCTCCATACACATAGGTTTCGTTTTTAAACCACGCCCGCGCCCACTGCGGCAACGCCTCGCGTGCCGCCAGCACCTCTTCCTTGCTGGGGTACAGCACGCCGTAGATGTTCTTGCGCGACGGCAGCAAGGCAATTTCCGCAGGCAGCAGCAGCGCATCGGGCAGCGGCTGGGCAGGCACCTCTTTGGCGCGGGTAGCCCACTGCTTGTGCAGCGCCTCGTGCAGCTCGGCAAACTGTTTGTGCACCACCCAGCAAGCCGCCTGCCGGGCCTGGCGGCGCATGACCGCTAAGCTGGGGCGCTGCTCTTCGTCGTGCATTGCCCAGGCCTGCTCCACAGCCTCCAGCAGGCGCTGGCCCAGCGTGCGGATGACATCTGCACAATCCTGCTCCTCCAGCCCCAACTCGGCCAGCCGGTCGTTGGTTTGGTCTATCAACGCGGCATGGTCTGTCACCACTTGCACGTCTTCTTCAGTCACCGTGCCGCTGAACAACTCGGTGTGGATCTCCTTCTCCGTCATGCGGTTCAACGCGGCTTTCACGGCATTGGTTTGCGTGCTGGCATCAATCACCAAGTCGCGGGCGGCCGCA
>JAYVXE010000423.1:0-3475 GCA_043785395.1 Burkholderiaceae bacterium
CGAAAAAATGCCTAGCCAGGTCAATTTTGCGTAAGTCCTATTTAAGCCAACGCGGCTGACCCGCGTGAGGCGATGCGTCACAACGCGCACAACGCGCACAACGCACACAACGCTCGCCCCGCGTGCCCACCCATCCACCCATGCCTTCGTCCCTTTCCTCGTCCGTTTTTTCGCCCCTCTCCTCGGCCTCGCCCGGCTTAGCCGCCGCCCGTCCGTCCGAGCCTGCCAGCACGCCGGCCTTCAGCCCGCTGTACCAGCAAATCAAGGGGCTGATCCTGCAAAGTCTGCAAACCGGCGAATGGAAGCCGGGCGAAGCCATTCCGAGCGAGATCGAGTTGGCGCTGCGCTTTCAGGTCAGCCAAGGCACGGTGCGCAAGGCCATTGACGCCCTGGCCGCCGACCACCTGCTGGTGCGCCGCCAAGGCAAGGGGACTTTTGTCGCGACACACGCCGAGGGCCAAGTGCAGTACCGCTTCCTCAAGCTGGTGCCCGACAACGGCGATGTGCAGTCGGAGGGCCCGGCGCAGCGCCACATCATCGCCTGCACGCGGCTGCGCGCCGGCGCCGAGATTGCCCGCTTGCTGGGCCTGCGCGCAGGCGACGCGGTGCTCCAGGTTAAGCGTGTGCTGTCGTTTGGCGGCGTGCCGACTATTTTGGAAGACCTGTGGCTGCCAGGCCAGCACTTCAAAGGCCTGACGGCGGCGCAAATTGCGCATTACCAAGGCCCGACCTACGCACTGTTCGAGCTGGAGTTTGGGGTCCGCATGGTGCGCGCCGAAGAAAAAATCCGAGCCGTCTGCGCCGATGACGCCCAGGCCGCTTGGCTGGGCGTTGCGCCGCAGACGCCACTGCTCAGCGTCGAGCGGCTGGCCTACACCTACAAAGACACGCCGATGGAGTTGCGCCGTGGGCTTTACCGCACCGACAGCCACCACTACCACAACGCCTTGGGTTGAGGGCGTGGCCAAGAAATATTATTTTTATAGCTGTAAATGCATGAAAACAGGGCATTTCAAATACTAATTAATATCAAATCTAATGAAATCAAGCGTAAGCAGCTATAAAATAAGATAAACACCATGCCCGTCAGCCTCCCGTCCTCAGTCCGGCTGCGTGTCAGCGTGCCGGTGGCTACCCATAATCGGGCGCTTTGTCGGACTGCATGCTGCATTGCAATAGAATTTTGAGTTGCCTGCCTTGACCCTAGCCCCGAATAAGACCCACCACGAAAGCTCTTCTATGACCGAACCAGCGACATCCCTTAAGCCCCAGCGGCCTACATTCCGTAACCTGAATTTACTGCGCGACGTGCCGACCTACCGTATGCCGGCCGCCGCCCTGGTCTCGATCCTGCACCGGGCCAGCGGCGCCATCATGTTCTTGCTGCTGCCCCTGATCATTTGGTTGTTCGACACCTCGATTTCGTCCGAGATTTCGTTTGCCAAGTTCAGCGCCGCCTTCAGCCATGGCATTGGCCTGGTGCCCGGCTGGCTGTTCAAACTCCTGGTGCTGGCGCTGATCTGGGCCTATTTACACCATTTTCTTGCCGGGCTGCGCCATCTTTGGATGGACGTCAAGCACAGCGCGGTGAACAAGCAGTTCGGCAAATCGTCGGCCCTGTTCACGCTGGTGGCAAGCATCAGCCTGAGCCTGGCACTGGGTGCCAAGCTGTTCGGTATCTATTAAAAACAGCAGTAAAAAAGGAAGCATCCATGTCAGTCAATTACGGCTCTAAACGCGTGGTGGTCGGCGCCCATTACGGCTTGCGCGACTGGCTCGCGCAACGCGTCACGGCGGCCCTGATGGCGCTCTTTACGGTTCTGGTGCTTGGTCAGCTGTTGCTGCACAGAGGCCCCATCGGCTACGAACAATGGGCCGGTATTTTTGCCAGCCAATGGATGAAGGCGCTCAGCTTTGCCACCATCTTGGCGCTGATTTACCACGTCTGGGTTGGCATGCGCGACATTTGGATGGACTACGTCACCTCCGCCGTCTGGCTGCGCTTGCTGCTCCAAGTTTTCACCATCGTCTGGCTGCTGGGTTGTGCCGGCTGGGCGATCCAGGCGCTTTGGCGTCTGTGAAGCCATCTTTGATTCCTACAAGGCCTACCTCCCCATGAGTTATACAAAAGCCCAGATTACCGAGCGTAAATTCGACGTCGTCATCATCGGCGCCGGCGGCTCCGGCATGCGTGCCGCGCTTGAGCTCTCACGCGCCGGCCTGAACGTCGCCGCGCTCTCCAAAGTCTTCCCCACCCGCTCGCACACGGTGGCCGCACAGGGCGGCGTCAGCGCCTCGCTCGGCAATATGTCCGAGGACAACTGGCACTACCACTTCTACGACACCATCAAGGGCTCGGACTGGCTGGGCGACCAAGATGCGATTGAGTTCATGTGCCGCGAAGCTCCCAAAGTGGTCTACGAGCTAGAGCACTTCGGCATGCCGTTTGACCGCAACCCGGACGGCACCATCTACCAACGCCCCTTTGGCGGACACACCGCCAACTACGGCGAAAAACCGGTGCAACGCGCCTGCGCCGCCGCCGACCGTACCGGCCACGCCATGCTGCACACGCTGTACCAGCAAAACGTCAAGGCCAAGACCAATTTCTTTGTCGAATGGATGGCGCTTGACCTGATCCGCGACGCCGACGGCGACGTCGTTGGCGTCACCGCACTGGAGATGGAAACCGGCGAGCTCTACATCCTGCGCGCCAAAACCGTGTTGCTGGCAACCGGCGGCGCGGGCCGTATTTTTGCCGCCTCGACCAACGCCTTCATCAACACCGGCGACGGCCTGGGCATGGCCGCACGCGCCGGTATCCCGCTGCAAGACATGGAGTTTTGGCAATTTCACCCCACCGGCGTTGCCGGCGCCGGTGTGCTGCTGACCGAAGGTTGCCGGGGCGAGGGCGCCATTTTGCTCAACAGCAACGGCGAGCGCTTCATGGAGCGCTACGCGCCGACCTTGAAAGACCTGGCTCCGCGCGACTTTGTGTCGCGCTCGATGGACCAAGAAATCAAGGAAGGCCGGGGCTGCGGCCCGAACAAAGACCACGTGCTGCTCAAGCTCGACCACCTGGGCGCCGAGACCATCCACAAGCGCCTGCCCTCGGTCTATGAGATTGGCGTCAACTTTGCCAACGTCGACATCACCAAAGAGCCGATTCCGGTGGTGCCCACCATCCACTACCAAATGGGCGGCATCCCGACCAACATCAACGCCCAGGTCGTGACCCAAAAAGGTGGCATCCACAATGCTGTCGTCAACGGCTTGTACGCGGTGGGCGAATGCGCCTGCGTCAGCGTGCACGGCGCCAACCGCTTGGGCACCAACTCGCTGCTCGACTTGCTGGTGTTTGGCAAGGCCGCAGGCCGCCATATTGTCGAATTCAACCAACGCAACCAAGCGCACAAACCACTGCCGGCCGACGCTGGCGAGCGGACCCTGGCGCGGCTGAACCAGCTCGATGCCG
>JAYVXE010000424.1:0-3474 GCA_043785395.1 Burkholderiaceae bacterium
TGCAGCTCGGTGAATTTGCTGTAGCTGCTCGATAGCATCAAAAAAATCAGCACCACCAACAGCACATCAATGAACGGGATCAGGTTGATCTCCGGCTCATCGCGTCGGCGTGGACGAAAGTTCATGGCGTTGCCGCACGCAGTTTGAGCATGTGTTGCCGCACGCCGTTGAGGTGGCGCACGAAACGCTCGGCGCAGAGCTCCAGTGTGAGCAGGTAAGCGTCAACCCGGGCCCGGAAGTAGCGCCAAAAAATCAGTGCCGGAATGGCCACCATCAAACCGAATGCAGTGTTGTACAGCGCAATCGACACACCGTGCGCCAACTGGGCCGGATTGCCAGCGCCGCCGCTCGACTGCGCACCAAAGATTTCAATCATGCCGATGACGGTGCCCAGCAAACCCAGCAGCGGTGCGGCGGAGGCAATGGTGGCCAGGGCGCTTAGGTGCTTTTCGAGCCGGTGTGCCGCCGCCCGGCCTGCGCCTTCGAGCGCAGCACGCACATCGGCCTCGCTGCTGTACGGGTTTGCCTGTAGAACCTGCAAACCGCTGGCCAGCACTTCGCCGAGCAAGGAGTTGTGCGCCAGCTTCTGCACGTCCTCGGCGCTGGGCAAGGCACGCTGCGATACCGTTATCGCTTCATGCAGGAGTTTGGGCGGGGCGATGCGCTTGGTCTGGAGGCTGATGAAGCGCTCGATAACCAAGGCCAGGGCCAGCACCGAGCTGGCAATCAAGGGCAAAATGGGCCAACCGGCAGCTTGTATGATCGAAAACAATGGCGTTCCTAGGCGGGTAAATAGCTGCGGGATTATGGCGTAGACCTTGCCGACCCCGCGCAGGCGACCGGCAGGCCCCACGCCACCACGCCACCACGCCACCACGCAGCCTCCGCCGCCACCACCACCACCACCGCAACCGCAACCGCCACCATCCTGGCTGTGGATAACTTTGTGCAAAACTTGCGCCCATTCGGCGCGCCGTGCACTTTGCCGGTCTTTGCCCGCTACGGCCAAAATCCATCAAAAATTGAATACGCTTTTGAAATCAATAACTTACGATAAAAATCCAAGCCCAAAAAAAGCTTGGGCGGCACCGGGGCCGGGCACACGCAGCGGCCCCCAGCTGTGGATCAATGCTGGTGCTGCATGGCTGCCCTGCCGCCGCAGCCGCCGCAGCAATGTTTGAGCGCGCAGCCGCAGCACCCCAAGTCTGGCCGGTTGGTGCACTTTGCCGGGCTATCGCCGAGGCCTTGGAGTCACGCTTCAACCCGGTGCTGGTGCGCGGTGAAATATCCGGTTTTTCACGCGCAGCCAGCGGGCATTGCTACTTCAACCTGAAAGACGCGCAGGGCCAGATTCGCTGCGCCATGTTTCGCCGCGCCGCCAGCCAGCTCGATTTCACACCGCGTGACGGCGAACAGGTTGAAGTGCAAGGCCGCCTCGGGCTGTACGAGCCACGCGGTGACTTGCAGCTGATCGTCGAAGCCCTGGGCCGGGTTGGCCAAGGCGCCTTGTTCGAGCAGTTTTTGCAGCGCAAGGCACAGCTGGAGGCCGAGGGCTTGTTCGACGCCGCACGCAAACGCAGCCTGCCCGCCATGCCGCGCGCGATTGGCATCGTCACCTCGCTCGGCGCGGCCGCGCTGCACGACGTGGCGACCGCCTTGCAGCGCCGGGTGCCGCATATTCCGGTGCTGTTGGCCCCTGCTGCGGTACAGGGCGCGGGGGCGGCGGCAGAGATCGTCAAGGCGCTATCAAGTTTATATCTGCTTGCGCAAGCTGCTAAAGCCTCAAATGATGTTTTAACACCAAAAATTGATGTGATTTTGCTGGTTCGCGGAGGTGGCTCCATCGAAGACCTCTGGGCCTTCAACGACGAGCAACTGGCACGCTGCATTGCAAACAGCCCGGTGCCGGTGGTCAGCGGCATCGGCCACGAGACCGATTTCACCATTGCCGATTTTGTCGCCGACCTGCGCGCACCCACACCGACCGCAGCGGCGGAGCTGCTGTCACAAACACGCGACAACTGGCTTGACGCGCTGGCCCTGGCACAGCAGCGGCTGGGGGACGCCGCGCTCGGCCAGCTCGACCGCCAGCAGCAGCGGCTGGACGCGGCGCTGGCCCGGCTCGGGCGGCCCTCGGCGCGTTTGGCCGGGCAGCAACTGCTGCTTGAGCGCCAGGCGCAGGCGCTGCGCTACGCGGGCCAACGCCAACTGCAAGGCCAAACACAGCAGCTGGGCCGGATGCAAGACGCGCTGTCAAGCACACGCCAGCGGCTGAGCCAGCAGGCCGCCGAGCGGCTGGAGCGCGCAGCCCTGCGGCTGCACCTGCTTGATCCTGCGCTGGTGTTGCAACGCGGCTATGCCTTGCTGCAAGACGCCCAGGGCCGGGCGATTGTGCACACCCACCAAGTTCAGCCAGGACAGGCGCTGCGGGCCCGCCTTGCCGATGGTGAGCTCGGACTCACCGTGGCGCACAACGGGTAATCGGGCCATGGCACAAGTTCCTACAATGGCGGGGCTTGTGCCGGGCCCCATGCCAACGACAGCGCTGCGGCGTAAGTTTTCAATGCACGGGCACGCTTCTCTACCAACGATAAGGAAACACGATGGAACACACCCTCCCCGCTTTGCCCTACGCACTCGATGCACTGGCGCCAAGTTACTCCAAAGAAACGATGGAATACCACTACGGCAAGCACCACAACGCCTATGTAGTGAACCTGAACAACTTGCAAAAAGGCACTGAGTTCGAGCACATGACGCTGGAAGAAATCGTCAAAAAATCCAGCGGTGGCATTTACAACAACGCAGCCCAAATCTGGAACCACACGTTTTTCTGGAGTTGCATGGCCGCCGACGGCGGCGGTGCGCCCAGCGGCGCACTGGCTGCCGCCATCGATGCCAAATGGGGCAGCTATGCGGCCTTCAAGGAAGCCTTCGTCAAGTCGGCGGTTGGCAACTTCGGCTCGGGTTGGACCTGGCTGGTGAGGAAGGCTGACGGCTCGGTCGACATCGTCAATACCGGCCCGGCCGGCACACCGCTGACCAGCGCCGACAAAGCCTTGCTGACGGTCGACGTGTGGGAACACGCCTACTACATCGACTACCGCAACATGCGGCCAAAGTTTGTCGAGACCTTCCTCGAAAAACTGGTGAACTGGAAGTTTGCACAAGCCAATTTCGCATAAATCCTCGGCGGCACCAGCGGCCCCCGCAATTTACGCCGCGCTGACCGCCGCTTTTCAAAATTCGCCCCACCCAGGGCGAGGCCAGCCAACAGGTTGGCGCAAAAACCAAAAAAAGCCGACGCTGTCGGCTTTTTTTGTTGGTTTTTGTGCCAGTTTTCAAGGCTGTTGCAGCGCCACCTCGGCAGCCGCTCCCTTGAACCTAGAAACCGCAGTTGACCGCTTGTTTTCTTCTGGAGCGCCGCATGGATATTGGATTTTTCTGCTTCGATCACGTTCACCTCTTGGGTGA
>JAYVXE010000425.1:0-3472 GCA_043785395.1 Burkholderiaceae bacterium
TGACCGTGTGCACGCTGCCGTCCGGAAAGGTCACCGCCACGTTGCTGCCGGCGCCCGCTTGGCCGGAGACCGTCAGGCCACCGTCGCTCTGCCCTTGCACCGTCAGCGTCGGCGAACTCGACGTTTTGGAGCCATCGTCACGCATACCGTTGCTGATGGCGCCAATCGCCAGCAGACCGCCCAGCGCAGTCAGGCCTTGCCAGACGTAGCCTTCTACGCTCCGGTCTTGCACCGCCATTAAGGAGTCCAGTGTCTCCAAGCGTTGGTAGCCGTCCAGCGAGGTGAACTCGGTGCCGTCGGTGTAAGGCTTCCAGGCAAAACCCGTACCGTCTTCGAACACCACATCGTTTTTGAGACCGTCAATTTCGACAAAAAATCCTTTGATCACGATGACTTTGCCGGTGACCGTGGTGACGATCAAGGCATCGCCTTCTCGGTGCATGCTTTTGACGCTTTGCAGGGGAACTCCCAGCATCACCACCGAAGCTTCGGTCAAACCCACCGTCAATTGCTCTGTCGCAGTTTTATTGTGAGTCTTTTTGTTGACTAAAGTAATCATAGCGTTCATGGAAAAAACCTTCGGGAAAAAATATGGGAAAAGCCATGGAGAGGCTTCGGCTGGCAATACCTTGCAGCGGAGGATGGGATCAAACGAGGATGCTTAGCGCACACTGACAAGCGCTGTAACGACGGCTCACTGAAAGTGCTTCCACACAAGATGAAAAATCGGTAGCGGAGCAGGTCAAAAGCCGGGCCCCGCGACTAATGTGGCCTGGACTATATCTATTCACACTTCAAAGTGTGTATTGAATCGGACATTCATCACAATAAAAAACATTAAACGTGAAAAATATCACATTTCAAAAATACGACGCGGCACAGGCACCGAGCCCTACAAACACTTACAAATAGCGCTGCTGGCCAAGCCTTGTGGGCCAGGCGGGCATGGCAAAAGACGTACGGGGTACGGCAAGAGAAGAAACGGGGGGGGATGGGTGGGAGGCCAAGCTACGGTGCTCGAAGATGGCTCGAAGATGGCTCGAAGATCGGCGGGCTGCGCGTGACAATCGCCCTGCGCCCTGGTTGGCTGGGCGGGCGGCAGCTGCGCTCAGCGCGCAGGTGCGCTGCGGCTTTTAACATTGATTTAAATCAATAGCTATAAAGCATTGCACAGCAAGCGGCAATGCCTTATTTTTAGGACTTACGAAAATTGTCCTGGCCAGGCATTTTTCCGCAGACAGTACAAGTACATCCTCGTACGGCTGGTCAAAAAAACGACGCCAGGGCGGTTTTGCGTAAGTCCTGATTTTATTAAATTCACCCTGGCAAACATTCCAAGCCATGCGCCGTGATCGATGGATCGCTGCCAACAGGCCTGCGTTTAGGCCGCAGCCAAATACCCCGCATAGCCATTGGCCCGCAGCTCGCACGCTGCGCAGGTGCCGCAGCCATAACCCCAAGTGTGGCGCTGGCTGCGGTCACCGAGGTAGCAGCTGTGGCTCTCCTCCAAAATCAAATCCACCAGTGGCTGGCCGCCTAGCTGTTCGGCGAGCTTCCACGTAGCGGCCTTGTCGATCCACATCAGCGGGGTGTCGATCAGGATGCGGCGGTCCATGCCCAGGGAGAGCGCGACCTGCATCGCTTTCATACTGTCGTCACGGCAGTCAGGGTAGCCGGAGTAGTCGGTCTCGCAAACACCGGTGACGATCACGTCCAGCCCACGGCGGTAGGCCAAGGCGGCAGCCAACGTCAGGAACAGCAGGTTGCGGCCCGGCACAAAGCTGTTAGGCAAGCCGGTTTGCTCCATGGCAAAGGCTGTATCTCGGGTCAGCGAGGTCTCACTGACCTGGCCCAGTACCGCCAAATCGAGCAGATGGTCTTCGCCCAGTTTGGCGGCCCAGTCGGGAAAGTTGCGCTTGAGTTCCGCCAGCACCTGGAGCCGCGCGCTCAACTCCACGCTGTGGCGCTGCCGGTAGTCGAACGCGATGGTCTCCACCCGCTGGTAGCGGGACAGGGCCTGGGCCAAACAGGTGGTGGAGTCTTGGCCACCGGAGAACAGGACGAGGGCACTGGTGTGCATGGGGTTCTTTCATGGAAATGGGGACTTGCGCAAACCGCCTCGCAGCAGGTTCAGCGAGGGCCGGTTATAGCAGGGCGAGACTGCGGGTGCGCAGCCCCCGTGCGGTGCCGGTCAAGGCGCGTTTACGCCGCCTCGAACCCCGCTGCCAGCTTGGACATACGGCAGGCGCGCTATTGCGCCCTTTACACTCGCTGCCATGCTGATACTGGGAATTGAATCTTCGTGCGATGAAACAGGTGTGGCCTTGGTGGAGCTTGGCGGCTCGGGCTTGCCGCTTTTGCGGGCGCAGGCGCTGCACAGCCAAATCGAGATGCACCAAGCCTATGGTGGCGTGGTGCCGGAGCTCGCCAGCCGTGACCATATTCGCCGCGTGCTGCCGCTGACGCAGCAAGTGCTGGCCGATGCCGGCTGCACCCTGGCCGAGCTTGATGTGCTTGCCTATACCCGGGGGCCTGGCCTGGCCGGGGCGCTGCTGGTGGGCGCCGGCATAGCCTGTGCCTTGGGCGCGGCGCTGGAGCGACCGGTGCTGGGGGTGCACCACTTGGAGGGGCATTTGCTGTCGCCTTTTTTGAGCGCCGATCCCCCTGCATTTCCGTTTGTCGCCTTGCTGGTCTCGGGTGGCCACACCCAGCTGATGCGGGTCGACGGTGTGGGCCGCTACGCGCTTTTGGGCGAGACCATCGACGACGCCGCAGGTGAGGCCTTTGACAAATCCGCCAAGTTGCTCGGCCTGCCCTATCCGGGCGGGCCAGCGCTGGCCGCGTTAGCGCAACAAGGCAGGGCTGACGCTTTCAAGCTGCCGCGTCCGCTGCTGCACAGCGGTGACTTGGATTTTTCTTTCTCCGGACTCAAAACGGCGGTGCTGACGCAGGCCAAAAAATTGGGCGACGGGCTGGCGCTGCACCGGGCCGACCTGGCCGCCAGCACGCAGGCGGCGATTGTCGAAGTGCTGGTCAAAAAGTCGCTCGCCGCCTTGCAAAAAACCGGCTTGACGCGCTTGGTGGTTGCCGGTGGTGTGGGGGCCAACCAACAACTGCGCGCGCAACTCAATGCAGCTTGCCAGCAACGCGGCGTGCGTGTGCACTATCCCGAGCTGCACTTGTGCACCGACAACGGCGCCATGATTGCGATGGCCGCGGCGATGCGTTTGCAAGCCGGTGTGCAGCAGGCCAACCGGGATTACACGTTCGACGTCAAGCCACGCTGGCCGTTGGCGGAGCTGGGTTGATTTTTTCAGAACCAGCCGGCACAACAAATTATGGCCAATCCATTTACAGCAAATGAAACATAATCTTCTTCAAAAAAACGCATTTATTTTCTATTTTAAAAATACCCTCTAATCGTATTTTTACCAAAAACACTAAAAAACAAAATCAATTAAAAATCAAAAAA
>JAYVXE010000426.1:0-11074 GCA_043785395.1 Burkholderiaceae bacterium
TTCCACGATTTGCGGTCGTACTACGTGACGCAGTACAAAGTTCGGCACGGGAATTTGCCAGAGCTTCACGCCGATCCAGGAACCACCGCAAGGATCTACGACAGCTCGAAAATGGTCAGCCGCAAGACGCTTTGAATTCCAAAATCTGGAATTTCCGGCTATATGCGCATACAGTGCGCTACAAAAACAGAAGCGCCCTGACTAAGCAGGGCGCAATGTTTGGTGGGGTGGCTGATGGGGCTCGAACCCACGACAACAGGAATCACAATCCTGGACTCTACCAACTGAGCTACAGCCACCGTAAGCCTTCAATTATAGCGCTTTTTTCTCTATTTTTTAAAAATATTGCGTAACCCAACCCTTAAGGTGTCGGAGCCGCCGTACTTGGCTTAGGGGCCAGGATTTTTACCTTGAGGCGCTCTTTCAGCAGTGCGTAATACGCTGCCGTCTCCGCCGCATTCCAGGCTTGCGCGTAGGCGTCGCGCTCGCGCTGGGGGTCGGCCGCTGGGGTTGGTGCCAGGACTTGGTTGACCCGCAGCACAGCAAAACCATCGGCTCCCAAGTCCGCGCCCACCCAGGCAGGCAGTTTGCTGCGCTCGGCCAACAGCGCTGCATCAATGATGGCGGCCGGCTGGCCTTGGGGCTGGTTGCGTGAAACCACTTGCGCGGCGGGCAGGCGGGCGGCGTCCGGGTTGGCCGCCCAGGCCGCCAGTTTGGCCTGGCCTTCTTGGCGCGCCAGCGTTGCCGCGTGTTGTTGCAGCACGGCTTGCTGCACTTGGCTCCTGACGTCGGCCAGGGGCTGTGTATGCGCGGGCGTGTGCTGGCTGACACGGCCAACGGCGATTTGGTTGATGCCAAATTCAACGGTTTCGGTGTTGCGCTTTTTCTCTACCGCATCGGCGCTGAACAGTGCCGTCAAAAACTGCTTGCTGGCCAGTGCGCCCTGCGCTCCAGGCGTGGGCTCGGGGGCCACGGTTGCGGTTTGCAGCGACAGCTTCAGGCGCTCGGCCAGGGGCTGCAAGCTGTCGGCCTGTTCGTAGGCCATGTTGCTGAACACTTCGGCCGCTTCGGCGAAGCTGCGTTGCGCTTGCTGTTGGCGGTAATCGGCCTCCAGCGTCACACGCAGGCTCTCAAAGCTTGGCGCGGCATGCGTTTTGATCTCGGCAAGCTCGATCAGGTGAAAGCCAAAATCGGTCTCGACCAGGCCGCTGATTTCGTTTTTCTTCAGGGCAAAAGCCGCATTTTCAAAGGCTGGGGCCGCAACGCCAAACATTTTGGCGCTCATGCCTCGGCTGAAAAACCCGAGCTCGCCGCCTTGGGGTGCAGATGCTGTATCTTGCGAATTTTTGCGCGCCACTTCGGCAAAACTGGTGGGCGCTTGCCGCAGTTGGGCCAGCAATTGCTCGGCCTTGGCACGCGCCGCGTCGTGCTCGGCCTGCGCTATGCCTTTGGGGGCATTCACCAGGATGTGGCGAACGCGGCGCTCTTCTTTGTCGGTGAAGCGCTCCAGGTTTTGCTGGTAATAGTCTTTGAGCATGGCCTCAAGGGGCACGATCGACTTTGTCACCATGTCAAGGTCAAGCACCAAAAACTCAATTTTTGCCTGTTCGGGCAGATGGAATTGCGCCAGATTTTTTTGGTAGTAGGCCTCGATGTCGGCATCGCTGGCCTGGGCCTGGGCTTTGAAGTCGGTGGACTTGAACAGTGCGGCTTGGATTTCGCGCCGCTCAGAATAGGCTTTGAGCGTCACGTCGGCCTGTGCTGCCGGAACAAAGCTGCTGGCGCCCAGGCTTTGCAGCACTTGGCGCGACGATAAGTCGTCGCGCACCCGCGCCTCGAACATCGCTGGCGTCATGCCTTGGCCGCGCAGCAATTGGCGATAGCCATCGAGGTCGAGCGTGCCGTCGGGCTGGCGCAGCGCGGCAATCGAGGGATCGTCATTCAGCACGCGGGCGATCCGGGCGTCGCTCGCGTTCAGGTGTGACTTGGCGGCTGCAGCCAGCAAGGTCTGCCCATGCACCAGCCGCTCTAGCGACAGATAGCGGGCCTGCGCTTGTTCGAGTTGCCGGGTGTCTATGCCCGGGTTGCCGGCGCGCAACTGCTCGACCACCCGGCTGTGCTCTGCATCCCATTGGGCCTGCGTAATATCCTGCCCATCCACCCTGGCGACGGCCTCTGATTGGTTGGCGTTACGGGTATAGCCCTCGACGCCCAGCAGCACAAAGGAGGGGATGATCAGCAGGAACATCAAGGCCATGAAGATCTTGGCGTGCTTGCGGACAAACTCGAACATGGGCAATCTTTCAAAAACAGGACTTAGGACTTACGCAAAACCATTCTGGTGTCGTTATTTTTTCTTTGGCGGTACGGGTGTATTGCCAAAGGAAAAATGCCTGGCCAGAAAATTTTTGCACAGTTCCTCAAAACAAAAATCGGCACAGCGACCACGGGGCGCCAAGGCGCATGGGCAAGTCGCGGTCTTGCGTTGGGAGGGCGCTTAAGCGCCCAAAGAGAAAAGGCGAACAGAGTGTTCGCCTTTGTACTGGTAGGGGTGGTGGTGGGTGCTGACGGGCTCGAACCGCCGACCTACGCCGTGTAAGGGCGCTGCTCTACCAACTGAGCTAAGCACCCCACCTCAACCGGCTTCTCAGTTCAAGGCGTCTTTCAATGCCTTGCCTGGACGAAATTTGGGGACTTTAGCGGCCTTGATCTTGATCGCTGTGCCGGTACGTGGATTGCGACCTGTGCGTGCAGCACGCGTGCCCACCGCAAAGGTTCCAAAGCCCACGAGTGACACCGTGCCACCCTTTTTCAGCGTCAGCTTGACGGCTTCAATGGTCGAGTCCAAGGCCCGTGCAGCCGCTGCTTTGGAAAGGTCGGCATTGGTGGCAATGTGCTCAATCAGTTCGGTTTTATTCACAAAGGGCCCCTCATACAGAAAATAAATAGTTACTCACACGATTTACGCAGCGCCCATGGGTCGTATTTCTCCCAGTCCAGCCCCACGACGGCGCACCTGAAACCGGCCGATTGGCGTCAACGCTGGCCCGGATGCCGCTTGGCACACGGCGCTCACTCAGCGAAGGGCCAAGCCAAAGACGGCTGCAACCTCGTGCTTGCCTCCCAGCAAAACCGTGAAAAAAACACGGTTGAAAACATGATCGCGCTGCTTCTCAACGGCGCGGTGGCGGATTCTATGCTGCTTTTTGTCCGTTCTCCGACGGTGCTTGCATTTTCGCCAGCATCCTTAACGTGGCCCACCCCCGAAGCGCCTGCGGCGCTACCCCCTCAAGGGGGCGCACCCGGTAGCCTGGCAGAGCCAATGGGATGGATCCACGGGTGCACTGGGGGCGGCGCGGTTTCATCGCTCGGTGGTGCTTGGCCCAGTGCATGACAACTAGCTTATGGCCAAAGCGCGCGAGTCGACTTACGCACCAGGGCAACTTAGCGCAAGCCGCCGATTCTAGCGAGACGGCAAACCCGCCCCTGAAATTCTGCCCCGGCCTTGTCTCTCAGCGCCCGGCAGCCAGCGCCTGCGCCACCGCCCGCCCTACATCGGCCGTGCTGGCCGTGCCGCCTATATCGGGCGTGAGGGGTGCGCCGCCTCCAGGCTGTAACACCGCCTCGATGGCCGCCAGCACGGCGTCATGCGCCTGCCGGTGGCCCAAAAAGTCCAGCAGCAAGGCGCCCGACCAAATTTGACCGATAGGGTTGGCAATGCCGCGCCCGGCGATGTCGGGGGCGGAGCCGTGCACTGGCTCAAACAAGGACGGGTGCTTGCGCTCGGGGTTCAGGTTGGCGCTGGGCGCGATGCCGATGGTGCCGGTGCAGGCCGGGCCAAGGTCGCTCAGGATGTCGCCAAACAGGTTGCTGGCGACCACCACATCAAAGAAATCGGGGCGTTGGACGAAGTGCGCGGCCAAGATGTCGATGTGGAATTGGTCTTGCCGAACCTGCGGGTAATGCGCGGCCATGGCCGCGACGCGCTCGTCCCAGTACGGCATGGTGATGGCAATGCCGTTCGATTTGGTGGCGCTGGTCAGGTGTTTTTTAGGCCTTGATTGGGCCAGCTCGAAAGCAAATTTAAGCACGCGATCAACGCCAATGCGTGACATTACCGTCTCTTGCATGACGATCTCGCGTTCCGTGCCTTGGTACATGCGCCCGCCGATGCTGGAGTATTCGCCCTCGGTGTTCTCGCGCACGATCAGCATGTCGATCTCGCCCGGCAGCCGTGGACTGCCGTCGCGGCGCACCACCGGCGCGATGATGCCGGGCATCAGGCGCGCCGGACGCAGGTTGATGTACTGGTCAAATTCGCGCCGAAACAGCAGCAATGAGCCCCAGAGCGAGACGTGGTCGGGGATTTTTTCGGGCCAGCCGACGGCGCCAAAATAAATCGCTTCGTGGCCGCCAATCTGATCGCGCCAGTTGTCGGGCAGCATGTGGCCGTGTTGCGCGCAGTAGTCCCAGCTGGCGAAGTCAAAGTGGTCGAAGGCCAGATCGAGCCCGAACCGGTCGGCCGCGGCCTCCAGCACGCGCAGCCCTTCGGGCATCACTTCTTTGCCGATGCCGTCGCCGGGGATGACGGCGATGCGCTGTTTGCCCATACTTTTTCTCCTGGAGTGGATGTTGGTGACAAGCTGTGCTGACAAGCCGGAGTCGCCTTATGAAAACTATTTTTATAGCTTATAAGGCTTGATTTACATGGGTTTCAATATGAAAATACTGTCAAATCAAGTAGATACATGCGGTGGCAGCTATAAAAATATATTCCGCGCTCGCGATTGCCATGGCTGCGCTGCGCCGCACCCTCAGTTCAGCCAGCTCAGCGCACCCGTGCGCGAATCTCGGGCAGGGCTTTTTGCAGGTAATAGACCATCGACCAAATCGTCAGCACGGCAGAAATCCAGATCAGCCACGTGCCCCACAGGTGGGTGTTGACGACGCCGAACAGCATGCGGTCGTAGAGCAAAAACGGAATCGCCACCATCTGCACCGTGGTCTTGAGCTTGCCAAGCATGTGGACGGCGACGCTTTTGGTTGCGCCAATCTGCGCCATCCATTCGCGCAGCGCCGAGATGGCGATTTCGCGGCCAATGATGATCAGCGCCACAAACACATCGGCACGCTGCAAATGCACCAGCACCAGCAGGCTGGCGCAGACCAAGAATTTGTCCGCCACCGGGTCCAAGAACGCGCCAAACGATGAAGTCTGGTTGAGCTTGCGGGCCAAGTAGCCGTCAAGCCAGTCGGTGGCAGCACAGACGACGAAGATCAGGGTTGCCACCAGGTTGCGCGTGGCGGGATCGAGCGGCAGGTAGAAAACCCCGACGATCAGAGGGATCGCGACGATCCGCGTCCAGGTCATGATGGTGGGTATGGTCAAAAACATGGGCGCGATTGTGTCACGGCCAGTCCGGCCCCGGCTTGGGCCGGACTGGCTCCCCAAACGCGGCGCCACCGCCGCCGCCCCGGCACGCGACAATCGCCCTCTTATGCATCTTTTGATTCCCTACGCTGTGTGCAGCGCCGACGCCTGCCAACAGCTGCTGCCCACGCTGCACCTGCCCCATCTGAGCGCCCTGCTGCAAGGGCTGGCGCCCACCGCGCTTGAGCTGGGCGACGACAGCGACCTCGCCCTGCCCCATGAGCGCGCACTGGCGCAGGCGCTCGGCCTGCCCGCTGGCAACGGCTTGACGCCCTGGGCCGCTTTGGAGGCCTGGGAGGCAGCATCGACCGCATCGCCAGCATCAGCCGCCGCCGAACCGCCGGCCTGGGCCTTTGTCTGGCCCTGCCATTGGCAGCTGGCCAGCGACCATTGCGTTCTCGACGAGCCGGATTTGCTGGGACTCACCGAGGCAGAGTCGCAAACCCTGCTGGCCGCCATGGCCGGCTACTTTGCCGAAGACGGCATCACGCTCGAATACGCCAGCCCGCAACGCTGGCGCGCCCGGGGCGAAATCTTTCGCGGGCTGGCCACGGCCTCGATCGACCGCGTGCGCGGCCGCTGCCTTGACCCCTGGTTGCCCCAGGGCCGGCAGGCCCAGCCACTGCGCCGTCTGCAAAGCGAGATGCAAATGCTGCTCTACACCCATCCGCTCAACGACGCCCGCACCGACCGTGGCCAAACCCCCGTCAACGGCCTGTGGTTCAGCGGCAGTGGCGCCCTGCCGGCAGACCATGGCCGCCAGCCCCGCAGCGCCCAGCACCCCGCGCTGCGCCTGGCCGAGGACTTGCGCGCACCGGCGCTGCGTGCCGACTGGCCAGCCTGGGCGCAGGCCTGGCAGCAGCTTGACGCCAGCGCCTGCGCCGCCCTGCGCACGCATTGGCAGCAACACGGCCAAGCGACGCTGACGCTGTGCGGCGAGCGCAGCGCCCAGCGCTATACAGCGCAGCCGCGCAGCCGCAGCCAACGTGCGTTGCAATATTTAAGAAATTTAAGCGGCAATCGCTTACACGGTATACCAAGTCAGCTATGAAAATAATAAAACGTGATATTCCACCGCGCGCAGCCTGGGCACTTGAGCAAGCCGGCCTGCACCCGCTGCTGGCCCGCCTGTACGCGGCCCGGGGCATCCACAGCAAGGACGAGTTGGACGACGGCCTGGCCCGCCTGCTGCCCCCCGCCAGCATGAAAGGCGCCGTTGATGCCGCCGTGCTGCTGGCCGACGCCATTGCAGCCAACAAACGCCTGTGCATCGTGGCCGACTACGACTGCGACGGTGCCACCGCCTGCGCGGTGGGCGTGCGCGGCCTGCGCCTGCTGGGCGCGCGCCATGTGGACTACCTGGTGCCGGACCGCGTGGTCGACGGCTACGGCCTGACCCCGCCCATCGCCCAGCGGGTGAAGGACAGCGGCGCCGACATCCTCATCACGGTCGACAACGGCATTGCCAGCGTCGACGGTGTGGCCACCGCCAAAGCGCTCGGCCTGCAAGTGCTGGTCACCGACCACCATCTGCCCGGCCCGGCCTTGCCCGATGCCGATGTGATCGTCAACCCCAACCAGCCCGGCTGCACGTTCGAGAGCAAGTCGATGGCCGGTGTGGGTGTGATGTTCTATGTGCTGCTGGCCTTGCGCGCCGAGCTGCGCGCACGCGCTGTGTACACCGCAGAAAATCAGCCGAAGCTCGACCCGCTTTTAACCCTGGTTGCGCTGGGCACCGTGGCCGACGTGGTCAAACTCGACGCCAACAACCGCCGCCTTGTCGCCCAAGGCCTCAAACGCCTTCGTGCTCACGCTCAGCCTGCGGGAGTAGCTAGCCTTTTTATAGCATCAGGCCGCCAAGCCAAGGTGGCCACCACGTTTGACTTCGGCTTCGCGTTAGGCCCGCGCATCAACGCCGCCGGTCGCCTGGCCGACATGACCCTGGGCATCGAATGCCTGCTGACCGACGACCCTGGCCGCGCCGACGAGCTGGCCAAAACCCTGGACAGCATCAACCGCGAACGCCGCGAGATTGAAGGTGGCATGCGCGAGCAGGCCATGCTCATCACTGAAGCGATGTTTGAGGGCGAAGACACGCCCCCCGCCGCCATCAGCGTCTACGACCCGGACTTCCACGAAGGCGTGGTCGGCATCGTTGCCTCGCGCATCAAGGACAAACTGCACCGCCCGACCTTCGTCTTCGCTGCCAGCAAAGCCCCGGGCAAGGGGCACGAGTACAAAGGCTCGGGCCGCTCCATCCCCGGCTTTCACCTGCGCGACGCACTCGACCTGGTCGCCAAACGCCACCCCGGCGTCTTGCTGCGTTTCGGCGGCCACGCCATGGCGGCAGGCTGCACCATCGCAGCCGAGCAGTTCAGCACCTTTGAGCAGGCTTTGGCCCAGGTCGCCGCCGAGTGGCTGGACGCCACCACCCTGACCCAAAGCATCGACACCGACGGCCCGCTGGCCCCCGAATACCGCCGCGCCGACATGGTCGACACCCTCGCCCGCGAAGTCTGGGGCCAGGGCTTCGCCGCCCCCACCTTCAGCGAAGAAGTCGAAGTGGTGTCGCAGCGCCTGGTGGGTGAAAAACACCTGTCGCTCAAGCTCAAACACCAGGGCCAGCCGGTGGACGGCATCTGGTTCGGCCACACCGAGCCGCTGCCGGCACGGGTCACGCTGGCGTTCCGGCTGGATGTGAACGAATGGCGCGGGGAGCGAAGGGTGCAGTTTTTGGTGGAGGGGGCTGAGGTGTGAGGGGGATTCACCATCTGCGGCGCAGCCTTCAAGGCCGCACCACGAAGCCGGGTTGGTGGTCCGCAATATGGGCCAACAATCCGCTTTGACCGACAGCAACATGACCCGCCAGGACGTGCCTGTCCGGATAGTCCCCTCCGTTTTGCGGACGAAATGGAATCGCTTCATCGTCGAAAAGGCCCTCCAAGCGTGAACGCCAGGCCTGCTTCGTCGCAGCCACTTCTTCCACCGTCAGGCGCCCAGCGTCATAAGCCGCAAAGCTTGGCAGCACCTCGAAACCCGGAAAGTAGAGCGATCCGTGCGTGATGGGAAAGAGCAACTGGTCCAAAGGCCCGTTGATACCCCGTGGCGAATAGTCTCGTTCGGGCCCACCAACGGCGACGGACAGCATGGCCCGCTTGCCCTTGAAAGCCCCATCGCCGTAGCGATAGGTGTTGCCAGCGCCCTGGTAGCCATAGGCCAGGCCAAAAGCCCACACCCGGTCCAACCAGCCTTTCATGATGGCAGGCATGCCGTACCACCACAGTGGAAACTGGAAGATAACGGCATCTGAAGCAAGCACCTTCTGCTGTTCCAGCGCGATGTCGCTGGCCTGGTGCCCGCTGGCATAGGAATGGCCGGACTCGGCCACAAAGGACAGCCTTTCGTGGTCTGCACGGCTGGGGAAGTCGCAGGCATCGAATACAGCCTTCCAGCGCATGCCGTACAGGTCGGATTGCAGCACCTCGTACCCTTGCCGTTGAAGCGTCTCAACGGACACCTCGACGAGTTGGCGGGTCAACGAAGCAGGTTCAGGTTGCGCGTGGACGATCAGGATTTTCTTCACAAATAATGCTCCATAGGTTGTGGGTATGAAGTTTCTGCGCGGCCAAGGTATTTGTAAAATTGAAAAAAAATCTAGCTACTATCCACGCCATGAATAGCTCACGCATCGACCTCAATTTATTGGTGACGCTTGAAGCCTTGCTTACAGAGCAAAACGTCACAAAGGCGGCGACTCGGCTGCATCTCAGCCAACCCGCCGTCAGCGCACAACTGGCTCGCTTGAGGGATATGTTTGATGACCCGCTGCTCATTCCTGCGCAGCGCGGTATGACGCCCACGGCCAAGGCAATTGACCTGCTGGAGCCGCTGCGCCAGGCGCTCGACCAGGTTCGTGCGAGCGTGGTAACTCACAAGAACTTCAATCCTGCCAAGAACCACTTGACCGCCACAATCGCCTGTACGGACTACTTGCAAATGGCCATCGTCAAAAACCTCATTGGGGAACTGAGAGCCCAGGCACCCGGTATACGCGTGGCGCTACGCAATCTGGATGTGTCGCAACTGGAAGCCCAGATGGCACGGGGCGAGGTGGACGTTGCACTCATGACGCCCAGCGCCGCCCCACCCCTCCTTCGCACGCGGCATCTGTTCGATGAGTGTTATGTGCTGATCGGACGCAGGGGGCATCCGGAACTCGGAACGGCGATCAGCACTGCGCAGTTTTCCCAGTTGGAGCATGTCATCGTGTCCCTTCAGAGAAATGACTTTCTTACCGCTGTGGATGACGCGTTGGCAGCCTTGGGCCACCGTCGCAAGGTGGTGCTGTCAACCACTTCATTTTTGCTTGTCCCGGAGATCGTGGCGCATTCTGACCTTGTCGCCCTGGTCCCGAGACGCCTGGTACGCGAACGGTTAGACGAATTCACGGTACTGAGCTGTCCGTTTCCAGTGGAGGGCTTCGCCGTGGGCATGGTGTGGCATGGGCGCAATCACGGGCACCAGGGCCACCGCTGGGTCCGCGAGATGATTCTGGCATCGATCCATGCCAGAGTCGGTGCACACGGGTGACGTCAGCAGCGCTGGCGGTGCCGAGCGTAGAAGAACCCGCGCACAGCCGACCCCTCTTTTGCCGCCAGCAAGGCACCGGGCAAGGGGCACGAATACAAAGGCTCGGGCCGCTCCATCCCCGGCTTTCACCTGCGCGACGCACTCGACCTGGTCGCCAAACGCCACCCCGGCGTTCTCCTGCGTTTTGGTGGCCACGCCATGGCGGCATGGCGGCATGGCGGCACCATCAACGCCGAACAGCTCGCAAATTTCGAGCAAGCCTTAGCCCAGGTCGCGGCAGAGTGGCTCGACGCCGCCACCCTCACCCAAAGCATCGACACCGACGGCCCGCTGGCCCCCGAATACCGCCGCGCCGACATGGTCGACACCCTGGCCCGCGAAGTCTGGGGCCAGGGCTTCGCCGCGCCCACCTTCAGCGAAGAAGTCGAAGTGGTGTCACAACGCCTGGTGGGTAAAAAACACCTTTCCCTCAAGCTCAAACACCAGGGCCAGCCGGTGGACGGCATTTGGTTCGGCCACACCGAGCCGCTGCCCGCACGGGTCACGCTGGCGTTCCGGCTGGATGTGAACGAATGGCGCGGGGAGCGGCGGGTGCAGTTTTTGGTGGAGGGGGCGGAGGTGTGAGTGAAGTGGACGGGGCCAAGGGCTGGACAACAATCAGTTTCTCCGTGGGCAAGATGCCCTGCAAACAGGCATTCACCTTGACGCTGAACAAATCACTTCATACTTGATTTTTCGTACCTTATTCAGCATACTTAACGCGCACCCCTCAAGGGACGCACCCGGTGGCCTGGCAAAGCCAGACCCACGGCTGCACTGGAGGCGGCGCGCACGTCTCGCGGCGATGGTTTCATCGCTCGGTGGTGCTTGCCCTGTGCATGACAGTTATAGAACTTGCGCAAAATTGTCCTGGCTAGGAGCCTGTCGGACTTGGGCGTCGAGCAGCGAAAATCGACCCCAGCGAGGACAGTTTTTGCCGGATTTGCAGGCACATAGCCCCGCTATGGGTCAAAAATACGGTGTTCTCGAAGAGCGGCGAAGCCAAAAATGGAC
>JAYVXE010000427.1:0-11015 GCA_043785395.1 Burkholderiaceae bacterium
CTCCAGCGTGTGGTGCGCAAACAAACCGCCGCGCCGCGTGCCACGCTGGGGCCAGCGCCGATCAAAGAGCAGGTGATCCACTTCATCAACAAGAAGATGCCCGGTGGGCTGCCCAAACAAACCGCGCGCGCTTTGCTTGACATCGAGGACAAGGACTACGTGCCCATCATCCGTGACCCTCGGGCCACCAATGCCGAGTCCGAGGCTGTGTTTTACTTCCCCGGCTGCGGCTCCGAGCGCCTGTTCAGCCAGGTTGGCCTGGCAACCCAGGCCATGCTCTGGCATGCCGGCGTGCAAACCGTGCTGCCGCCGGGCTACCTGTGCTGCGGCTACCCGCAGCGCGGCAGCGGCCAGTTTGACAAGGCCGAGACCATGATCACCGACAACCGGGTGCTGTTCCACCGGGTTGCCAACACCCTCAACTACCTCGACATCAAGACCGTGGTGGTGAGTTGCGGCACCTGCTACGACCAGTTGCAAGGCTACCAATTCGACAAAATCTTCCCCGGCTGCCGGATCATCGACATCCATGAATACCTGCTGGAAAAAGGCATCACGCTCCAGACCAACGCCGGCTATCTGTACCACGATCCCTGCCATACGCCGATGAAGCTGCAAGCGCCGATGAAGACCGTCAAAGCCCTGTTGGGCGACAACGTGCGCGAGAGCGCGCGCTGCTGCGGCGAGTCTGGAACGCTGGGTGTGACCCGGCCCGACATTTCGACCCAGATCCGCTTTCGCAAGGAAGAAGAGCTGCGCCAAGACGAGGCCGCACTGCGGGCCTCGGGCGCGGTCAGCGCGCACGGCAATATCAAAATATTGACCAGTTGCCCAAGCTGTCTGCAAGGCCTGAGCCGCTACGGTGATGACTTGCAAAACGGCTTGTTAGAGGCCGACTACATCGTGGTCGAGATGGCGCGCCAAATCCTGGGCGAGCAGTGGTTGCCAAACTATGTCGCAGCCGCCAACAGCGGCGGCATCGAGCGCGTGCTGGTATGAGCCGCCCATCTGAGCCCCGCGCCTGCCCACTGTGCGACGCAGACGGCGGCGCCCTGGTGTGGCGCGGTGCGCAGCTGCGTGTGATCCGCGCCGACGAGCCTGGTTTCCCGGCCTTTTACCGCGTCGTCTGGAACGCCCATGTGGCCGAATTCTCCGACCTCAGTGCGCCCCAGCGCCAGCACTGCATGGCCGCGCTGCACGTGCTGGAGCAGGCGCTGCGCCAGCAGTTGCAGCCGCCGCCGCGCAAGATCAACCTGGCCGCGCTTGGCAACAGCGTGGCGCACCTGCATTGGCATGTGCTTGCCCGCTTCGACTGGGACAGCCACTGGCCGAACGCCGTCTGGGCCAGCCCGCAGCGGGCCCGCGACGCCGCGCAAGAGGCGCGGCTGAACGCGCAAAGAGACGGCTTGGAGCGGGCGCTGGTGGCCGGGCTGGAGGCCTTGCCCCTGGCCGTGTGCGAAGTTTGAAAAAAAATGGCTGTCATGGAGGGCTGTCCACGGGATGGCGGCAAGCCGTGGCGGCGTCTTGAAGGAGTTTGGAATGGCAGGTCTACAAAACGGCGCACCGACGCCACAGGCAATCACCGCGCACAGCCAGTCAAGGGTGCTGGAGATTGCGTTTTCGGACGGCGCGGTATTCCGCATTCCGTTCGAGTTGATGCGCGTGTACTCGCCCTCGGCTGAGGTCAAAGGCCACGGGCCGGGCCAAGAGGTGCTGCAAACCGGCAAGCGCGAAGTTGGCTTGCTGGGCTTGGAGCCGATCGGCAATTACGCCGTCAAACCGGTGTTCTCAGACGGCCACGACAGCGGCATCTTCAGCTGGGATTATTTGTACCAGCTCGGTGCGACGCAGGAGCAGCTCTGGGCCGACTACCTGGCCCGGCTGGCGGCGGCGGGGCTTGAGCGGGACGCACCCATGTTGGCTAAAACGGCTAAAACCGCCACCGGTTGCGCCAGCGCATGAAGCGGCGCACCGGCCACGGATTTTTGTGATGGATGTGGCTTTCCTGCAACGTTAGGGCCGCGCTGGCGGCACAAAAACCGCCAAAACCACCTCAAATCTCTGCGCAAGGCTGCGGCCCGCGCAAAAACTATTTTTTAAGCCATAGCATCGCTTTATGAGCACCACGCATTTTGGATTCCAGTCGGTCGACGAGCGCGACAAGGCCCGCCACGTGCGCGCCGTCTTTGACTCGGTCGCACCCAAGTACGACATCATGAATGACGTGATGTCCTTGGGCCTGCACCGCGCCTGGAAGGCCTATACGGTGGCCGTTGCCAAGCTGCGCGAGGGCGACAAAGTACTCGACATTGCGGGCGGCACCGGGGACTTGGCACGCGCTTTTGCCAAAGGCGTCGGCGCCAGTGGCCAGGTGGTGCACACCGACATCAACGCCGCCATGCTCGGCGTGGGCCGCGACCGCCTGCTTGACGCCGGTATCGTGCTGCCAACGGTGGTTTGTGACGCCGAGCAACTGCCGTTTGCCGACCAACATTTTGACCTGGTCAGCGTTGCCTTTGGCCTGCGCAATATGACGCACAAAGAGCGTGCGCTGGCGGAGATCTGCCGCGTGCTCAAGCCCGGTGGGCGGCTTTTGGTGCTGGAGTTCTCCAAGGTCGCCAAGCCGCTGGAGAAGGCCTACGATTTTTATTCGTTCAACATCTTGCCGCGCCTGGGCCAGTGGATTGCTGGTGACGCGGCCAGCTACCGCTATTTGGCCGAGTCGATCCGCATGCACCCAGGGCAAGACGCGCTCAAGGCCTTGATGCAGCAAAACGGCTTTGGCCATGTCGACTACCACAACCTGAGCGCAGGCGTGGTGGCCTTGCACGTGGGGATCAAGTGCTGACGTGAAGCTGTCCGGCGCTGTGCCGGGCAGTGGCTTGGTGGTTCAATGGCTACAACTTGTGCAAACATGCTGGTCTGCCAGCCCGGTTTTAGTTCTGGATTTTAGGTTTTAGGTTTTAGGTTTTAGGCCATGGTGGTTACGTATTTTTATCAATCTTTACCCTGGGATTTGTACCGGTCCTAGGGAAGTCAAGTAGGGTGTAGGGGCAGTGTTTACGGGCCAAGTGGCCAAAACGGTATACAAAAGGAGCGATACGCAATGATGAAATTCTTGTCGGTGGTGCTGGTGGCTTTTTTAGCCCTGGGCAGTTTGGACGCTGAAGCCCGCCGCATGGGCGGCGGCAAGTCGTTTGGACGCCAGTCCAGCAATGTGACGCAGCGCCAAGCCGCGCCCACCAATCCGGCTGGCGCACCACAGAACGCCAGCAATGCGGCCAAACCGGCTGCGGGGGCTGCTGCGGCCGCCGCCGCTGCGAAGCCGAAGATGCCTTGGGCTGGCATGCTGGGTGGCTTGGCCGCTGGTTTGGGCTTGGCGTGGTTGGCCAGCTCGCTTGGTTTGGGGGCTGAGTTTGGCCAATTTTTGATGATCGCCTTGCTGGTCGGTGCGGCCTTCGTGGTCTACGGCATGGTCAAGCGTGCGCGTCAAAACCCGGTGGCTGCGCGCAGCCCGATGGCGTTCCAAGGGGCTGGCAGCAGCTCGCCCACGGCGGCACCGATGGCGCGCCAGTACAGCCCGAACAACGTTGGCAACGACGCTTCGGCGCGTCCGTGGGAGCAGGCCGCAACCGAGGCCAGCACGCGCCCGCAAAGCGCTGGCGTGGTGATTGGTTCGGCCTTGGGTGGCGCCCAGAACTGGGCTGTTCCTGAGGGTTTTGACGTGGACGGTTTTTTGGCTGCGGCCAAACGCAATTACGTCACCCTGCAAGCCGCCTGGGACCGAGGCGACATCGCCGCTTTGCGCGCCATGATGGTCGACAGCATGTTGGTCGAGATCCAAAGCCAACTGGCCGAGCGTGACAGCAGCACGGGCACGCCGGCCAACCAGACCGAGGTGGTGGTGCTTGACGCCCAGCTGCTGGGCATTGAAGAGTTGGACGACGGCTATATGGCCAGTGTCGAGTTCTCCGGCATGATCCGTGAAGACGCCTCGGCGGGCCCGAGCCCATTCCGTGAAGTCTGGAACATGACCAAGTCCAAGACGGGTGGCGCAGGCTGGCTGGTGGCTGGCGTTCAGGCTTTGCAATAAGCGGGTGCGCTAGGCCGCCCGGCCTGTAGCGGGTGATGAATAATAGGGGGCTATGGCAACACAGTCCCCTTTTCCTTTTCTGAACACAATGTTGGAGCAACTTGGCAGCCGCTTGCAGCCCCCTGCATGGATGCTGCGCGAGGGCCAGCAGCGTTGTGTGCTGTTTTTGAACCATGTGCTGGCGCAAGAGCCCGAGGCGGTGCGCCGTTTGCTGCGGCAACAGGGCCGTGTGGTGCTGGTGCTGTGGCGCGGGCTGTCGCTGCGCTTGCTGGTCACGCCGGCTGGTTTGCTCGACCTGGCCGACGCCAGCCGCGCAGCGGATCTGACCTTGGAGGCTGTCGACAGCTCGCCTTGGGCGCTGGCGCAAAGCGCATTGCGCGGTGAAAAGCCCACACTCCACATTGCCGGCGATGTGCAGCTTGCGGCTGAAATCAATTGGCTGGTCGACCATGTGCGCTGGGATGTGGAAGAGGATTTGGCGCGTCTTATCGGCGACGTGCCCGCCCATGGCCTGGCGCAGCTGGCACGGCGCAGCGCACAGGCGCTGCGCCAGTTTGTCGCAGGCGCTGGCCCCAGCCCGGCGGCAAGCCCCAGCAGCTCCACCATGCCTGCTGCTGCGGCAGCGCCGGTTGGGCCGGCGGCATGAGGCGCTTGGGCCGGGGCGCTTTCATTGTCTGGATTGCGCTGCGCTACGGGCTTGATGGCCTGGTGCTGGACAGCTTTCAAAAGCCGTGGTTGCAGCGCTTGGTGCGTTTGCTGAGCCTGGGGCGTAATTTGCAAGCGCCGCGTGGCCAGCGTCTGCGTGAGGCGCTGGAGCGGCTGGGGCCGATCTTTGTCAAGTTTGGCCAAGTGCTGTCAACCCGGCGTGACCTGATGCCGGCGGATATTGCCGACGAGCTGATGCTGCTGCAAGACCGGGTGCCGCCGTTCGCTTCGGATTTGGCGGTGTCCACCATCGAGCGCGCCTTTCGGCGACCGCTGGCCGATGTGTTTGTGGACTTCGATCTGGTGCCGATCGCCAGTGCCTCGATTGCCCAAGTCCACTTTGCCACCATCCGCGACCGCCTTGGCCAGCTGCGCGAGGTTGCTGTCAAAGTCTTGCGCCCCGGCATGCTGCCCGCGATTGAGCAAGACCTGCAACTGATGCGCATGATGGCGGGCTGGATTGAAAGACTCAGCGCCGACGGCAAGCGCCTGAAGCCACGCCAAGTGGTGGCCGAGTTTGACAACTACCTGCACGACGAGCTCGATCTGGTCAAGGAGGCCGCCAACGCAGCCCAGCTGCGGCGCAATATGCAAGGCCTGGACTTGGTGCTGATTCCCGAAATGTTCTGGGACTTTTGCCGCACCGAGGTGATCGTGATGGAGCGCATGACCGGCGTGCCGATCAACCAGATCGAGCGCCTGCGCGCGGCCGGCGTCGACATCCCCAAGCTGGCGCGCGACGGCGTGACGATTTTCTTTACCCAGGTGTTTCGCGACGGCTTCTTTCACGCCGACATGCACCCCGGCAACATCCAGGTAAGCCTGGCGGCAGAGACTTTTGGGCGCTATATTTCCCTCGACTTTGGCATCGTCGGCACGCTGACCGAGTTTGACAAAGAGTACCTGGCGCAAAACTTTACGGCCTTTTTCCGGCGCGACTACAAGCGCGTGGCCGAGCTGCATATCGAGTCGGGTTGGGTGCCGCCAGAGACACGGGTGAACGACTTGGAGTCGGCCATTCGCGCCGTTTGCGAGCCCTACTTTGACCGGCCGCTGCGCGAGATATCGCTGGGCATGGTGTTGATGCGTTTGTTCCAGACCTCGCGCCGCTTCCAAGTTGAGATTCAGCCGCAACTGGTGCTGCTGCAAAAAACCCTGCTCAACATCGAAGGCCTGGGCCGCCAGCTCGACCCCGAGCTTGATTTGTGGAGCACGGCCAAGCCCTTTCTTGAAACATGGATGGTCGACCAAATGGGGCCGAAGCGCCTGTTCGGCGCCTTGCGCGACCAAGCGCCGAGCTACGCCAAGCTGCTGCCCGAGCTGCCCCGGCTGTTGCACGATTTTTTGCGCCAGCGCCCAACCCGCGACCCGCAAGCCGACCTGGGCGCATTGCTGGCCGAACAAAAACGCACCAATCGCTTGCTGCAAAGCCTGCTTTACAGCGGGCTGGGCTTTGCGCTGGGCTTGTTCGTAGTGGCTTGGCTCGCCCCCAGGCTTTTTCACTTCGTGTAAGCGCAAAAGGGTTTGGCTCGCCCCCAGGTTGGGCTCACTTCGTGTAGCCCGCCCACCCCCTGCCGGGGGCAATATGCGGCATCGGCGGTGTCTCCAGCCTCAGCCGGGTACGGACTGGCAGAGCCAGATCCGTGGTGTTCTGGAGGGGGCTGCGCTGGCCTTGGTGGGGTTGGGGTTGGGTGATCTGTATTTGATAGCTGCTGTCGCTTGTTGTATATGATTTTTATGTTGGTTTGTCTTTGAAATTCATGTATATGAAGCGGTAGCAGCTATTGAATTCTTGTTTTTTGGGATGTGGCTTGTCTTTGTGCGCTTGTTGTGCGGGCTTGGGGTGCGGGGTTTGCCGAGGCTATACTCAAAGGTTTTTCCCATTCCCATTCCTTTTATTTTCGGACTATCACACCATGCCAATTTACGCCTACAAATGCGGATCCTGTGGTCACGCCAAGGACGTATTGCAAAAGATGTCCGACCCGCTGTTGAGCGTTTGCCCAGCCTGCGGCGCAGCGACTTTTACCAAGCAGCTCACGGCGGCGGGCTTTCAGCTCAAGGGCTCGGGCTGGTACGTGACCGATTTCAAGGGCGGCGCTGCATCGGCTGCGGGCAAGACGGACGGGGCGCAAGCTGAGTCAAAAACTGAGGCTAAAACCGATTCCAAAACCGAGTCCAAAACCGAGGCCAAGTCAGACAGCGCAGCACCCGCACCCGCGCCTGCTGCTGCGCCCGCGCCCGCTGCCAGCACAGGCTCGGTGCAATGACGGCGTTGCGCAAATGGTTCTTGTCTGGCCTGTTGGTGATCGTGCCTTTGGTGATCACCTTCTTGGTGCTGGAGTGGGTTGTCAGTTTGCTCGACAAAACCCTGCAAATTTTGCCCGAGGCCTGGCATCCTGACCGCCTGTTAGGCGTGCATATTCCCGGTTTTGGGGTGATTTTGACGCTGCTGATTTTGCTGGTCGCGGGTGCGACGGCAAGCAACTTTATCGGCAACAAACTGGTGCAGTGGGGCGACGCAATCGTGACCCGGATTCCGGTGGTGCGCTCGATTTACTCCAGCGTCAAGCAGGTCTCTGACACTCTTTTTTCGGAAAACGGCAATGCTTTTCGCAAAGCCGTGTTGGTGCAGTGGCCGCGTGAAGGGGTCTGGACTGTGGCCTTTGTCACCGGCACGCCGGGCGGTGACGTGGCCACCTATTTGCGCGAGGATGAGTTCCTAAGCGTCTACGTGCCAACCACGCCCAACCCCACCGGTGGCTACTTTGTGATGCTGCGCAAGAGTGATTGCGTTGAGCTGAACATGAGCGTTGACGAGGCGCTTAAATACGTCGTCTCGATGGGCGTCGTGGTTCCCGCACAACGCTCTGCGGCTTTGAAAACAAATCTTTAAATTTTGGATATTGCACTTATGGCTATGCGCACCCATTACTGCGGTCTTGTGACCGAAGCCCTGATCGGTCAAACCGTCACCCTGTGCGGTTGGGTGAACCGCCGACGCGACCACGGCGGCGTTATTTTTGTCGACTTGCGCGACCGCGAAGGTTATGTGCAAATCGTTTGTGACCCGGACCGGGCCCAGATGTTCCAGACCGCCGAGGGGCTGCGCAATGAGTTCTGCATTCAGCTCACCGGCTTGGTGCGCGAGCGCCCACCGGGCACCACCAATGAAGGCCTCAAGAGCGGCAAGATTGAGGTGCTGTGCCATACGCTGGAGGTCTTGAATCCGTCGGTGACGCCGCCGTTCCAGATCGACGACGACAACCTGTCGGAGACCACGCGCCTGACGCACCGGGTGCTGGATTTGCGCCGTCCGGTGATGCAAAAAAACCTGATGCTGCGCTACCGGGTGGCGATGGAGGTGCGTAAATTCTTGGACGCGCACGGCTTTATCGATATCGAGACGCCGATGCTGGGCAAATCCACGCCCGAAGGCGCGCGCGATTATTTGGTGCCAAGCCGCGTTCACGAAGGCCATTTTTTCGCCTTGCCGCAGTCACCGCAGCTGTTCAAGCAGCTCTTGATGGTGGCCGGTTTTGACCGCTACTACCAAATCACCAAGTGCTTTCGCGATGAAGACCTGCGCGCCGATCGGCAGCCCGAATTTACCCAAATCGACATCGAAACCTCGTTTTTGGGCGAAGAGGAAATCCGCGAAATCTTTGAGGGCATGATTCTGACGGTGTTCAAGAGCACCATCGGCGTTGACCTCGGAGCCTTCCCCGTGATGAGCTACCAGGAGGCGGCCCGTCGCTACGGCTCGGACAAGCCCGATCTGCGGGTGAAGCTCGAATTCACCGAATTGACCGATGCCATGGCCGATGTCGACTTCAAAGTCTTCTCGACGCCGGCCACCAGCAAGGGCGGGCGCGTGGTGGCGCTGCGCGTGCCCGGCGGCGCCAAGGAAGGCGGCCTGTCGCGCGGCGAGATCGACGGCTACACCGAATTTGTCAAAATCTACGGCGCCAAGGGCCTGGCCTGGATCAAGGTCAACGAAGCCGCCAAGGGGCGCGAGGGCTTGCAGTCACCGATCGTCAAAAACCTGCACGACGCCGCGCTGGCCACAATCCTTCAGCGCACCGGCGCGCAAGACGGCGATTTGTTGTTCTTTGGTGCTGACAAGGAAAAAATCGTCAATGACGCCATCGGCGCGCTGCGCGTGAAGATTGGCCACAGCGCGTTTGGCAAGAAAAACGGTCTCTTCGAGAACCGCTGGGCGCCGTTGTGGGTGGTTGATTTTCCGATGTTCGAGTTTGACGAAGAAGCGCAGCGCTACAGCGCCGTGCACCATCCGTTTACCGCGCCCAAAGACGGGCACGAGGACTGGATGGTCAGCGCGCCCGAGAAGTGCATCTCCAAGGGCTACGACATGGTCTTGAACGGCTGGGAGATGGGTGGCGGCTCGGTGCGTATCCACCGTGCCGACGTGCAGCAAAAAGTCTTTGACGCGCTCAAAATCACACCCGAAGAGGCGCAGCACAAGTTTGGCTTCCTGCTCGACGCGCTGCAATACGGCGCGCCGCCCCACGGCGGCCTGGCCTTTGGCCTGGACCGCATCGTCACCTTGATGACCGGTGCCGAGTCGATTCGCGACGTGATCGCCTTCCCCAAAACCCAGCGTGCGCAAGACCTGCTGACCCAGGCGCCAACCCCGGTTGACGAGAAACAACTGCGCGAGCTGCATATCCGGCTGCGCACGCCCGAGGCCAAGCCGGCTGTTTGACCCACCCCTGTCGGGCCTGCGGCGCTCGCCCCCTCAAGGGTGAACTTGCCCCACCCCTGTCGCGCCTGCGGCGCTCGCCCCCTCAAGGGGCGCACCCGGTGGCCTGGCAGAGCCAGATCCACGGGTGCACTGGAATGCGGCGTTTTGCTATCATAATAATAGCTTTAAGCGCATAGTGGTTATGCGTTAGAGCTTTAAAAACCTTAAATTTCAATCGCTGCTACCATGCTGCGCATGCTACCGAGAACCAACACTGCTATGGCTGCTTCAGACCTCGACGACTCTGACCAAGGCATTCCTGTCTCGGTCAAAATCCGCGAGCGCTTGGCGTTGGCGCGCAAGCGCTTCAATGCCAACGACAACATTGCCGCCTTCATCGAGCCGGGCGAATTGGCGCTGCTGCTCGACGAGGTGGAGCACAAGATGCAAGGCGTGCTCGACAGCATGGTGATCGACACCGCCAACGACCACAACACCGGCAACACCGCGCGCCGGGTCGCCAAGATGTACCTGGGTGAGGTCTTCAAGGGCCGCTATACCGAGCCACCAGAGATCACCGAGTTTCCGAATGCCGAGCACCTCAACGAGCTCATGATCGTCGGCCCGATCACGGTGCGCAGCGCTTGCAGCCACCATTTGTGCCCGGTCATTGGCAAGCTCTGGATTGGTGTTTTGCCCAACGAACATACCAATGTGATTGGCCTGTCCAAATACGCCCGGCTGGCCGAATGGGTGATGGGGCGACCGCAAATCCAAGAAGAAGCGGTGGTGCAACTGGCCGACTTGATCATGGAGAAAACCCAGCCCGACGGCCTGGCCATCGTGATGGAGGCCAGCCATTTCTGCATGGGCTGGCGCGGCGTCAAAGACCTTGACAGCAAGATGATCAACTCGGTCATGCGCGGTGCCTTCCTCAAGGACGCCAACCTGCGCCGTGAATTTTTGGCCCTGTTGCCCAGGAAGGACTAAGCATGTTGGTACGCCTGCTCTATGCCAGCCGTGCGCTCGATGCATCGGCCAGCGCCATTGAGGCCATCTTGGCGCAGTCGCGCCAGCACAATCCCAGCTTGGGCATCACCGGCATTTTGTGCTACGGGAGTGGTATTTTTTTGCAGGCGCTGGAGGGTGGACGCAGCCCCGTCAACGCTTTGTACGGGCGGATTCAGCGCGATGTGCGCCACCAAGACGTCGAGTTGCTGCATTTCGAGGAGTGCAGCGAGCGCCGCTTCAGTGGCTGGAGCATGGGCCAGGTCAATCTGGGCAAGCTCCACCATGCCGTCTTGCTGAAATACGCCGAAAAGCCCGTGCTTGACCCTTACGCAGTCTCGGGCCAGGTTTCGCTGGCCTTGCTCGAAGAGCTGATGGCCAGCGCCGCCATCGTGGGCCGCGCCTGACGGCCTTCATAACTGTCATGCGTGGGCCAAGCACCACCGAACGATGAAACCGCGCCGCGAGACGAGCGCGCCGCTTCCAGTGCACCCGTGGATCTGG
>JAYVXE010000428.1:0-3417 GCA_043785395.1 Burkholderiaceae bacterium
GCGTCGCCGGCGCCGATCACGCGGCCGCCCAGCTTGCCGGCGCCGGGCCCCAGGTCGATGACGTGGTGCGCACGCCGGATGGTGTCCTCGTCGTGCTCGACCACCACCAAGGTGTTGCCTTTGGCGCTGAGTTGGCGCAGTGCGTTGAGCAAAATATGGTTGTCGCGCGGATGCAGGCCGATGGTGGGCTCGTCGAGCACGTAGCAAACGCCTTGCAGATTGCTGCCGAGCTGGGCGGCGAGCCGGATGCGCTGCGCCTCGCCGCCCGACAGCGTCGGTGCGCCACGGTCGAGCGTGAGGTAGCCCAGCCCGACTTCCTCCAGAAACGCCAGCCGGCCTTGGATTTCAGGCAGCAGATCGCGTGCGATACCGCGTTCGCGGGCGCTGAGCGTGTCGCCCTCCACCAGCGCATCGACCCATTGCCGCAGCGCACTGACCGAGCGCGCCGCCAGCTCGGCAATTCCGAGGCCGGCAAAGCGCACTGCGCGTGCAGTGGCGTTCAGGCGGCTGCCCTGGCAGCTGGGGCAAATACCGGCGTTGGCGGACAGCTCGCCCAGCTCGGGCTCGGCAAAGCTTTGCGTGCGCCCGCTTGTGTCGTCGCGCACCGAGTCGTCCAGCACTTTGCGCTGTTCGCTGGACAGTTGCAGGCCGCTGCCGACGCAGTCTGGGCACCAGCCGTGCTTGCTGTTGTAAGAGAACAGGCGCGGGTCGAGTGCGGCATACGAGGTGCTGCACAGCGGGCAGGCGCGTTGGCTGGAGTAGCTGGTCAGCGTGCCGATGGCGGCGGTGGAGTGGCCGGCCTGCATCGCCTGGCTCAGGCCGTCAAGGTCACTGAGCACGTGCAGCACGCCCTTGCCCAGCTCCAGCGTGCGGGCCAGCGCCGTGCGCAAGGCGGCCTCGTCGGCGGGGTTGACGTCCAGGCTGATCACGGGCAGCGCAATGCTGTGTTCTTTGAAACGGTCTAGGCGCGGGAAGGCGTTGGTGGGCAGGAATTCGCCGTCGACCCGCAAATGGCTGTAGCCGCGTGGCCGGGCCCAGTCGGCAAGCTCGGTGTAGACGCCCTTGCGCGCAGTCACCAGTGGCGCCAGCAGGCCGATGTGCTGGCCGCTAAAGCGCTGTAGCAGTTGGGCGGCGATGCTGTCGGGGCTTTGTGGCTGCACCGCTGCGCCGTCCAGGGTGCAATGCTGGGTGCCGAGCTTGACGTAGAGCAGGCGCAGAAAGTGCCAAACCTCGGTGCTGGTGCCGACCGTGCTTTTGCGCCCGCCTCGGCTGAGGCGTTGCTCGATCGCAACCGTTGGCGCAATGCCGTAGACCGCGTCAACCTCGGGCCGCCCTGCCGGCTGCACGATGGAGCGGGCGTAGGCGTTGAGCGACTCCAGGTAGCGGCGCTGGCCTTCGCTGAACACGATGTCAAACGCCAGCGTCGATTTGCCCGAGCCGCTGACGCCGGTGACCACGCTGAACTGGCCGTGCGGGATGCTGACCGACAGGCTTTGCAGGTTGTGCTCGCGTGCGTTGACGACTTGGATGCAGTCAGCGCCGGGCGCAGCAGCGCGGCGCGGCTGGTCGTGCACCGACTGGCGGCCCCGGCCCAGCGCCTGCGCGTAATCGCGCAGCGCCTGCCCGGTGTGTGAGCTCGGGTGCGCGCCTAGCTGGGCCGGTGTGCCCTCGGCCACCAGCGTGCCGCCAGCGTCGCCAGCGTCCGGGCCAAGGTCGATCAGCCAGTCGCTGGCGCCAATCACGTCCAGGTTGTGCTCGATCACCAGCAGTGAGTGGCCAACGTCGAGCAGGCGGCGCAAGGCCCGCATCAGCTTGGCGATGTCGTCAAAGTGCAGGCCGGTGGTGGGCTCGTCGAACATGAACAACGTGCCTTTGCGCGCCATCGGCTGGCGGCTGCTGGAGCGGCTGAAAAGCCGGGGGGCATTCTTAGCCGCTACCGCCAAGAAGCCGGCCAGCTTGAGGCGCTGCGCCTCGCCGCCCGACAGCGTTGGCACCGGCTGGCCGAGCTTCACGTAATCGAGCCCAACGTCGATGATGGGCTGCAACGCCCGCAGCACCTGGTGGTCATCCGCAAACAGCAGCACAGCTTCACTCACCGTCAAGGCCAGCACGTCCGCCACGTTCAGGCTGCGCCCACCACGCTCGATCTGCACTTCCAAAATCTCGGCCCGGTAGCGCTGGCCGTCGCAGTCCCCGCAGCGCAGGTAAACGTCGGACAAGAACTGCATCTCAATATGCTCGAAGCCCGAGCCACCGCAGCCGGGGCAGCGGCCATCGCCGCCGTTGAAGCTGAATTTGGAGGCTGTGTAGCTGCGTTGCTGCGACAGCGGTGCGGTGGCAAAAATCTCGCGCAGCGCGTCCCAGGCGCCCACATAGCTGACCGGGTTGGAGCGGGCGGTTTTGCCAATCGGCGACTGGTCGACAAACACCACATCGGCCAACTGCTCAGCCCCCAGCAACTGCCCATAGGCGCCCGGAGCCTCGGTGGCCTTGCCAAAGTGGCGCAGCAAGGCGGGGGCCAGCAGGTCTTGCACCAGGCTCGATTTGCCCGAGCCGCTGACGCCGGTGATGCAGACCAGGCGCTGCAGCGGAATATCGAGCGTCAGGTTCTTCAGGTTGTGCACCTGCGCGCCCTCCAGCCGCAGGCGCGGCGTGCTGGCGTCAACCAGGCGCGGCGTGCTGGCGTCTATGTGTTTGCGCCCGCCAAGGTAGGCCCCGGTCAGGGTGTCGGCCTGCGCCAACGCAGAGCTGCTGCCGTCAAACACGATCTGGCCGCCGCGCTCGCCTGGGCCTGGGCCCATGTCCAGCACCCGGTCGGCCACCCACATCACCGCCGGGTCGTGCTCCACCACCACCAGCGTATTGCCCGCATCGCGCAGGCGCAGCATGGCCTCGGTGATGCGGTGCATGTCGCGCGGATGCAGGCCGATGCTGGGCTCGTCGAGCACAAACAATGTATTGACCAGCGAGGTGCCAAGCGCCGTTGTCAGGTTGATGCGCTGCACCTCGCCGCCCGACAGCGTGCGGCTTTGGCGGTCCAGCGTCAGGTAGCCCAGGCCAACATCGCAGAGGTAGCGCAGCCGCGTGCGGATTTCTTCGAGCAAGTGCTTGAGCTCGGGCGGCGTGCGGGCCGCACCTTGCGCACCGCCCGCACCTTCGACACGGCCCAGATTGTCAAAAAATTGCCGCAAGCGCGCTATCGGCAACTGCATCAAATCGTGCAAACACAGGCCGGGCAAGGCCTCCAACTGCGGCCGCGACCAGGCAACCATGGGCGGCAGCAAACGCTGCGCGGGGGCCAGCACGGCGTCGGCGTCGGCCTGGCTGCCCAGGCGCCACAGCAGACTGTCGGGCTTGAGCCGCGCACCGGCACAGCTGGGGCAGGTGCTGTAGCTGCGGTACTTGGACAGCAGCACG
>JAYVXE010000429.1:0-3381 GCA_043785395.1 Burkholderiaceae bacterium
CTGGAGGTGCCAACGCAGGCGCCCAGCGGCAGCGCGGCCAGGCTGGCCAGGCTTGAAGAGAGGGGCGCGACCAAGGCGTCGCGCGGGTCTTCGCGCGCCAGCACGCAGGCCAGCACAAAGCCGTCGGGCAACTCCATTGGCACGTCTTTGAGCGAGTGCACGGCGATGTCGGCCCGGCCTTCTGTGAGCGCGGTCTCTAGCTCTTTGACAAACAAGCCCTTGCCGCCAACCTTGCTCAGGCTGCGGTCCAAAATCTGGTCGCCCCGGGTCGTCATGCCGAGCAGCCGCACGGTGTGGCCACGCGCTTGCAACAGGGCTTGCACATGTTCGGCTTGCCACAGGGCTAGGCGGCTTTCGCGGGTGGCGATGGTGATGGAGAGGGCTGGGGTGGAAGGGCTCAAAGCAGGGCGCGCTTGGGTGCACGTCATCGGTGGTGATGGGGCGGGATCGGTGGTGATCGGGCTGGGCAGGACGCACCTTGGTCAACCCGGGTTGTCTCAAGTGCGGCCGCGTTGACGATGCTAGCATGCGCGACAACCCTAATTTCTGCCCGCAGCCCGAGGTTCATCCGCGTGAAAAAATCCGATAAAGAACAACCCCTGATCGACGATATCCGGCTGCTAGGCCGTATTTTGGGTGATGTCATCCGGGCCCAGGAGGGCGTTGCAACGTTCGAGCTGATCGAGCGCGTGCGCCAACTCTCGGTGGCGTTTCGGCGTGATGCAGACGCCGAGGCCGACCGGGCCTTGAAAAAGCTGCTCAAGTCGCTCAGCGCCGATGCCACCGTGCGCGTGATCCGCGCCTTCACGTACTTCAGCCATCTGGCCAATCTGGCCGAGGACCGGCACTACATCCGCCGCCGCTTGGTGCACGAGCGCGCCGGCAATACGCAAGAGGGCAGCATCGAGGTTGCCTTGTCGCGCCTGCGCTGGGCTGGCGTTGCGCCGCAGGAGGTGGCGCAGCTGCTGGCGAGCAGCTATGTCGCGCCGGTGTTGACCGCCCACCCGACCGAGGTGCAGCGCAAAAGCATTCTGGACGCTGAGCGCGCCATTGCGCAATTGCTGGGCGCACGCGACGAGATCCAAACCCAGGCCCAGTTCTACAAGAAAAGCAAGGACGCGCTGTCGCCGCGTGCCTTGCTGGCCAACGAGGCGTTGCTGCGTGCGCGCGTGCAGCAGCTTTGGCAGACCCGGTTGCTGCGCTTTTCCACGCTCACCGTGGTCGACGAGATCGAGAATGCGCTGAGCTACTACGAGTCGACTTTTTTGCAGCAAATACCACGCATCTACGCCGAGCTTGAGCGCGAGCTCGGCCCCTACCCGGTGGCCAGCTTTTTGCGCATGGGCCAGTGGATTGGCGGCGACCGCGACGGCAACCCGCATGTCAGCGCGCACACGCTCAACTACGCGCTGCGGCGCCAGTCGGAGGTGGCGCTGCGCCACTACCTGACCGAGGTCCACTACCTGGGCGGTGAGCTGTCACAGTCGGCGCGGTTGGTGGCCGTCTCGGCGGCCATGCAGCAGCTCGCCGAGCGCTCGCCCGATACCAATTTGCACCGCAGCGACGAGCCCTACCGGCGCGCCCTGACCGGCATTTATGCGCGGCTGGCGGCCACGCTGAAGGAGCTCAGCGGTGGCGACGCCGCCCGCCACGCGGTGGCGCCGCAGCATGCGTACGCCTGCGCCGAGGATTTTTTGGCCGATTTGCGGGTGATCGAAGAGTCCTTGCGTGGCCACGCCGACCTGGTCGCGCTGCGGCTGCGGCCCTTGTTGCGCGCTGTCGATGTGTTTGGTTTTCATCTGGCCAGCGTTGATTTGCGGCAAAACTCCGACCAGCACCAAGCCGTTGTGGCCGAATTGCTGGCGCGCGCGCAGATCGCACCAGCCTATGCCGACTTGGACGAGGCCGAGAAATGCCAGCTGCTGTTGGCGCAGCTCAACGATGTACGGACGCTGCGCGTGGCCGGGGCGGCGTACAGCGAACAGACCGAGGCCGAACTGGCGATCTTCGAGGCCGCCCGGGGCCTGCGCAGCCGCTACGGCGCGCAGGCGATTCGCCACTACATCATCAGCCACACCGAGAGCGTCAGCGACCTGCTTGAAGTGCTGCTGTTGCAAAAAGAGCTTGGCCTCTTGCACGGAACACTGGACGGCACGCAGGACCAGGCGGCCAGCGCCGACCTGATCGTGGTGCCGCTGTTCGAGACCATTGCCGACCTGCGCTGCGCTGCGCCCATCATGGAGGCCTTCTATGCCTTGCCCGGCATCCGCGCCTTGGTGCAGCGCGGCGGCCCGACCCAGTACTGCGAGCAAGACATCATGCTGGGCTACAGCGACAGCAACAAGGACGGCGGCATCTTCACCAGCAACTGGGAGTTGTACCGGGCCGAGGTCGCCTTGGTTGCGCTGTTCGAGCCGCTGGCGCAGACCGGCGCGCCCCCGATCCGGCTGCGCATGTTCCATGGCCGTGGCGGCACCGTGGGCCGTGGCGGCGGCCCAAGCTACCAAGCCATTTTGGCGCAGCCACCCGGCACCGTGCGCGGCCAAATTCGCCTGACCGAGCAGGGCGAGGTGATTGCCTCCAAATACGCCAACCCTGAAATTGGCCGCCGCAACCTGGAAACCCTGGTCGCCGCGACCTTGGAGGCCAGCCTGCTGCAACCGAGCAAACTGGCCGAGCCGACGGAGCCGGCCTTTTTGCAAGCCGCAGCCGCGCTTTCGGCCACCAGCATGGCGGCCTACCGGGCGCTGGTCTATGAGACGCCGGGCTTTGAGCGCTACTTCTTCGAGTCCACGCCGATCCGCGAAATCGCCGCGCTCAACCTCGGCTCGCGCCCCGCCTCGCGCAAACCCTCGCAGCACATCGAAGACCTGCGCGCCATCCCCTGGGGCTTTAGCTGGGGCCAGTGCCGCCTGACACTGCCGGGCTGGTACGGCTTTGGCGCGGCGGTCGAGGCCTTTATCCAGGCCCCCGGTCAAAGCCCCAAAGCCCAGCTTGCCTTGCTGCAAAAAATGCAGCGTGACTGGCCGTTTTTTCGGACCCTGCTCTCGAACATGGACATGGTTCTGGCCAAGAGCGATCTGGCGCTGGCCTCGCGCTACGCCGAGCTGGTGAGCGACACCCGCCTGCGCAAGAAAATCTTCCAAAATATCGAAGCCGAATGGCAGCGCACCGCCGACGCCCTGAGCCGTATCACCGGCGACAAAACCCGTCTGGCCGGCAACGAATCGCTGCAACGCTCGATCCGCCACCGCTTCCCCTATATTGACCCGCTGCACCACCTGCAAGTTGAGTTGGTGCGCCGCCACCGAGCCGAGCCTGGCGACCCGAGGGTGCAGGCCGGAATCCATATTTCGATCAACGGGATTGCGGCCGGGCTGC
>JAYVXE010000430.1:0-3373 GCA_043785395.1 Burkholderiaceae bacterium
CCGCGCCGCGAGACGAGCGCGCCGCTTCCAGTGCACCCGTGGATCTGGCTCTGCCAGGCCACCGTGTGCGCCCCCTTGTGGGGGGAGCGCCGCAGGCGCTTCGGGGGTGTTTCACGTTAATACCGCATGCCCTCAAGGCGTTTTCTTATCACCGAGCGGCAGGATTTCCTGCGCGCTAGGCGCTATCTAAAATCCTCCATCCAAGGAACACCATCGCCCCATGAAACGCGCCCGCCCCATCCCGCCCAAGCCGTCCAAACCCCACCCCCTGCTGGCCCGTTTCGCGGCTCCAGCCACGCCGTCCAAGGCGTCCACGCTGGGCGCTTTGTACGCGCAGGCGGTGGCGCTGTACCAGCAAGGGCAGCACGATGCCGCCCTGCGCCTGTGCCGCGACCAGTTGCTGGTGCAGGCACCGGCACACGCCAATGGCCTGTCGCTGTTGGGCGTGCTGTGTTTTGTGCAGGGCGATTTTTTGGCGTCCGAGCGCTACCTGCAAGCCGCCATTGCCGCCGGTGCGGGGGCCGAGGTACAGACCAACCTTGGCATCACGCTCAATGCGCTGCACCAGCAAGACCGTGCCGAGGCCGCTTACCGGTGTGCCGTAGCACTTGATCCAGGGCAGTCCCAGGCCTGGAACAACCTGGGCAACCTGCTGGTGCACAGCTTCCAGCCCGAGCGCCGAGCGCAAGCGCTGCACTGCTACCAGCAGGCGCTGCGGGCCCGGCCCGACTATGCCAGCGCCCATACCAACATGGGTTTTGAGCTGGAACGGCGTGAAGACTGGGTGGCTGCCGAGCACAGCTACCGCCAGGCCTTGCAGCACCAGCCACAATTTTTGCCCGCCATCGGCAACCTGGCCGAGTTGTTGGGGCGCTTGCGGCGGGGCGAGGAAGCTTTGCAGTATTACCAGCAAGCGATTCGCCTACAGCCCAACAACCCCAAATTCATCGGCAACGCCCTGGGCCTGCGCCGTGAGCTTGCCGACTGGGGTACCGAGCGCGGGCCAAGCGCCCAGGACTTGGTGGCCGCGCTGGGCCAGGGCCACCCCGACCCACTGCCGCCCCTGTACTTGCTGGCCTTGCCGGAATGCAGTGCCGCGCTGCAACGCCAGGCCGCGCAGAACTTTGCCCAAGCGCGCTGGGCCTGGGCCCTGGCACAGCCCCCGCTGGTCAGCCAAGCGAGCCCGCGCCCAGGGCGCTTGCGCATAGGCTACCTGTCGGCCGATTTCCGAATTCACCCGGTAGCGCACCTGGTGACCGAAGTGATTGCCGCGCACGACCGCCAGCAGTCCGAAGTGTTTTTGTACGCCTACGGCCCGCAAACCGACGACAGCGCCCGGCGTGCCTTGCAGCAGGCGGCCGACCACTTCAGCGATATCAGCGCCATCGATGACATGGAGGCCGCGCGCCGCATCCAGGCCGACGGAGTCGATGTCTTGGTCGACCTCACGGGCTACACCACCCATGCCCGGCTGGGCATCACCGCGCTGCGCCCGGCCGCCGTGATCGCCTCTTGGATTGGCTACATCGGCAGCCTGGGCGAGCCGCGCTTGGCCGACTACGTGATCGGCGATGCAGTGGCCACCCCCCCTGCGCTGGCCCAGCATTTCAGCGAAACCCTGGCCTTGCTGCCCGACTGCTACCAGCCCAACGGCGCACTGTTGCAGCCTTCGCAGCAGCTGCCCACACCAAGCCGGGCCAGCGAAGGCCTGCCCGAAGACGCGCTGGTGTTTTGCAGCTTCAACCAAGTGTTCAAGCTAAGCCCGCAGCTGTGGGACGACTGGTGCCATATTCTGCAAGCCGTGCCTGCCAGTGTGCTCTGGCTGGCCCCGGCGGGCGCTGCTGCTGTCGCCAATCTGCGCACTGAGACCGCCCGGCGCGGCGTCGCCCCCGAGCGCCTGGTCTTTGCCCAGCGCCAGCCGCTGGCCGCGCACCAGGCGCGGATTGCGCTGGCCGACATCGCGCTCGACACCTTTCCCTACAACTCGGGCACCACCGCCAGCGACGTGCTGCGCGCCGGTGTGCCGCTGCTGACGCGCGTGGGCGACACCTTTGTCAGCCGCATGGCGGCCAGCCTGTTGCATACGGTGGGTTTGTCGGAGCTGGTGGTCACGGACAGCGCCAGTTACCGGCAACTGGCCCTGGCCCTGGCGCAGGACGCGCCGCGCCGGGCGGCGTTGCGCGCCGCCTTGGCGGCACGCGTACCGGCCTCGCCCCTGTTCCAGCCCCAGCGCTTTGCCCGCCAGCTCGACGCCTTGTTTCGGGCCATGCACCAGCAGACGCTGGACGGGCGGCGGGAAACTATTGTGTTGGCGGCGGATGGGCTGGATGCTGGGCCGGGGTAAGCCAGGCGTGCGATGGCAGCTAATGGGAGGCCAGCCTTACTTTATTTTTCGTGGAGCCCCAGATCGAGGAAGATCCGGAAGAGCGTCAAATTTATCGTTGATCCAGGCTCTTCGTGTGGTCTCAACCGTTGCTCTACTTAATCCCATTTCATGAGCAACCTCTGAGCAACTTATTCCTTTAGCAAGAAATAAAATTGTTTCAGCTCGCTCCCTGATTCGCCAATTTTCCCCGTACTTGACGATTCGAAGTAGTTCTGAATTTTCTGCATGAGACAAGAAAAATGGCAATGGCTTCATGTTGAATCTTTACAAATTTATTGCAGAATAATTATGAAATAAATTATATTTTTTAAGCTATATAAAATTTATTGAAAACGTTTTTCAATGCTTAAAATATTATTAAGATTGACTTAGGCCTCAACGAGCTGGACATATTGGCGTGGGCCGGAGCGGGTGACCTTGATGAACACGCCACTACTTTGACCGATCAATTCGCCAATAATTTCATAGGCAAAAAATAGATAGACGTGCCATTACAAGAATATTGGAATTCCAACGCTAAGTCGTTGTTTATATTGGAGGTGTGGCACCTGGCCGGCGATTAACTGTCGAACTCAAAGGGTAAGGCCCGCCAAGTCCAAGCGCAAATAACGACTATTTGCATCCTGGAAATCGAGGCCCGCTTCGCGCGGGTTTTTTCATGCCCGCAAGTCCTGGTTATCCGACCAAGTCCGACCGGCGCCTAGGGCTCCAGCGCGCACTGCACGGCCACCGCCCCCAGCAGCTGCACACAGACCTGCGGCGCAATGCCCACCAAGTAGCCGCGCCGCCCGCCGTTGATGGCGATCCAGGGCAGCGCCAAGATGCTTTGCTCGATGTACACCGGCAGCGCCCGCCGGGTGCCAAACGGCGAGGTGCCGCCGACTTGGTAGCCGCTGTGCCGCTGTGCGACCTCGGGCGTACAGGGCGCAAGCGACTTGGCGCCGATTTGGCGCGCCAGGCTCTTGGTCGAGACCGTGCGGTTGCCGT
>JAYVXE010000431.1:0-10865 GCA_043785395.1 Burkholderiaceae bacterium
ACCACCAGCGACCCGCGCGATAGCCGCTCGACGCTGTACTGCACGGACATCGTCAAGATGATTGAGGCGCCGGTGCTGCACGTCAACGGCGACGACCCTGAGGCGGTGGTGCTGGCGACCCAGCTCGCGCTGGAGTTCCGCATGGCGTTCCAAAAAGACGTGGTGCTGGACATCATTTGCTTTCGCAAGCTCGGCCACAACGAGCAGGACACACCGGCGCTGACGCAGCCGCTGATGTACAAGAAAATTGGCCAGCACCCTGGGACGCGCAAACTCTATGCCGATAAGCTGGCCGCCCAGGGTCTGGGTGAGACGCTGGGTGAGGACATGGTGCGGGCCCAGCGCGCAGCCTTTGACGAGGGCAAGAACACGGTCGACCCGGTGCTGACCAACTTCCAAAGCAAATACGCTGTCGATTGGCGCCCCTACCTCAACAACAAATGGACCGACGCTGGCGATACCTCGATTCCACTGGCCGAGTGGAAGCGTTTGGCGGCGCGCATCACGCAGGTTCCGGCTGGTTTTACCGTGCATTCCTTGGTGAAAAAGGTGCTCGATGACCGCGCTGCCATGGGCCGGGGCGAGGTCAATGTTGATTGGGGCATGGGCGAGCACATGGCCTTTGCCTCCCTGGTCGCCAGTGGCTACCCGGTGCGGCTGTCGGGCGAGGATTGTGGGCGAGGCACGTTTGTCCACCGCCATGCTGTGTTGCACGACCAAAAGCGTGAAAAGTTCGACGAAGGGACCTATATCCCGCTGCAAAACGTGGCCGACGGCCAAGCGCCGTTTGTCGTCATCGACTCGATCCTGTCGGAGGAGGCGGTGCTGGCGTTTGAGTATGGTTATGCCTCGAATGACCCGAATACGCTGGTGATTTGGGAAGCCCAGTTTGGCGATTTTGTCAACGGTGCCCAGGTGGTGATCGACCAGTTCATCGCTTCGGGCGAAGTGAAGTGGGGTCGCGTCAACGGCATCACGCTGATGCTGCCGCACGGCTACGAAGGCCAGGGTCCGGAGCACAGTTCGGCGCGCCTGGAGCGCTTTATGCAACTGTCGGCCGACACCAATATGCAGGTGGTGCAGCCGACCACGGCGGGCCAGATTTTCCACATCCTGCGCCGCCAAATCGTGCGCAAGCTGCGCAAGCCGCTGGTCATCATGACGCCCAAGTCGCTGCTGCGTAACAAGGACGCGACATCGCCGCTGTCGGAGTTCACCAAGGGCAGCTTTCAGACCGTGATTCCTGACAGCAAGGAGCTCAAGGCCGACAAGGTCAAGCGCTTGATTGCGTGCTCGGGCAAGGTGTATTACGACCTGGCCAAAAAACGCGCCGAAAAAGATGCCGACGACGTCGCCATCCTCCGGGTCGAGCAGCTCTACCCGTTCCCGCACAAGGTGTTCGCCGCCGAGCTCAAGAAGTACCCGAACCTGGTGGACGTGGTTTGGTGCCAGGACGAGCCGCAAAACCAAGGTGCGTGGTTCTTTGTGCAGCACTACATCTACGAAAACATGGCCGAAGGGCAAAAGCTGGGCTACTCCGGGCGTGCCGCGTCGGCCTCGCCCGCCGTTGGCTACGCGCACCTGCACCAAGAGCAGCAAAAGGCGCTGGTTGAAGGTGCTTTTGCCAAGCTCAAGGGCTTTGTGCTGAGCAAATAACACCGGCGCAGCAATGCACGATGGGTGGATGGGGTCAAAGACGTTTTGACCGTAAACCCGCAAGCGGCTACCGCTTGCGGGTTCACATATTCACCGACCGTGCTTGCCAAGCCAGCCTGTTTCTACCCCTACCTTTTTTCGTCTTACAAAATACCCACGCGAGCCAAACCCCATGTCTATCGTTCAAGTTGTCGTTCCCCAGCTCTCCGAATCTGTGGCTGAAGCCACCATGCTTAACTGGAAGAAAAAAGTCGGCGATGCGATTGCCGTCGATGAAATTCTGATCGAAATCGAGACCGACAAAGTCGTGCTCGAAGTGCCCGCGCCCTCGGCGGGCGTACTGGTCGAGATCCTTCAGCCGGACGGCGCAACCGTGGTGGCCGCGCAGCTGATCGCCCGGATCGACACCGAGGGCAAAGCCGGTGCCACCGGTGCCGCACCCGCCGCCGCAACAGCGCCCGCAGCAGCAACAGCGCCGGCCCAGGCCGCTGTTGCCACGGCGCTTGGCGCACGCTCCGACGTGGCCATGCCCGCCGCTGCCAAGTTGCTGGCTGAAAATAAGCTCAGCACGGCTGATGTCGCCGGTTCTGGCAAAGATGGCCGGGTGACCAAGGGTGATGTGCTGGCCGCCGTGGCGGGTGGTGCAACGGCCAAGGTTGCTGCCGTTGCCGCAGCCATTCCCACGGGCGCGCCCAAGTCGGTATTGCCACAGGTCGCTGCGTCCACGCGTAGCCCTGACCTGGGCGAGCGCCCCGAGCAACGCGTGCCGATGAGCCGCCTGCGCGCCCGTATTGCCGAGCGTCTGCTGCAGTCGCAGTCGACCAACGCCATCCTGACCACCTTCAATGAAGTGAACATGGCCCCGGTCATGGACATGCGCAAGAAGTTCCAGGACGCGTTCACCAAGGAACACGGCGTCAAGATCGGCTTCATGAGCTTCTTTGTGAAGGCGGCAGTGCACGCGCTGAAGAAGTTCCCGGTGTTGAACGCCTCGGTGGACGGCAACGACATCGTCTACCACGGCTACTTCGACATCGGTATTGCCGTGGGTTCACCGCGCGGCCTGGTCGTGCCCATCCTGCGCAATGCCGACCAGATGAGCTTCGCCGAGATCGAGAAGAAGATCGCCGAGTACGGCAAGAAGGCCCAAGAAGGCAAGCTGGGCATCGAGGAGATGACCGGCGGCACCTTCTCGATCAGCAACGGCGGCACCTTCGGCTCCATGCTGTCCACGCCCATCATCAACCCGCCGCAGTCGGCCATCCTGGGCGTGCACGCGACCAAGGACCGCGCCGTGGTCGAGAACGGCCAGATCGTTATCCGCCCGATGAACTACCTGGCCATGAGCTACGACCACCGCATCATCGACGGCCGCGAAGCCGTGCTGGGGCTGGTCGCGATGAAGGAAGCGTTGGAAGACCCATCGCGTTTGTTGTTTGATATTTGACCCACCCCCGATGCGCCTGCGGCGCTTCCCCCTCCAGGGGGCGACACCCGCCGTCCGGCAAAGCCGGAGCGGCGCTGTCCTTGAACAGACCTGGCACAGGCCTCGCACAGGCCTCGCACAGGCCTCGCGCAGGCCTCGTTTGTACCGGCCCTGATTCCCCGCAGCCTCGACCTCCCCAAGGAAAATCATGAGTAAACAATTCGACGTCATCGTCATTGGCGCTGGCCCCGGTGGCTACATCGCCGCCATCCGCGCGGCCCAACTGGGCTTCAAGGTCGCCTGTGTCGACGAATGGAAAAACGACAAGGGCGGCCCGGCCCCTGGCGGCACCTGCACCAACGTGGGCTGCATTCCGTCCAAGGCGCTGCTGCAATCGTCTGAGCATTTTGAGCACGCGGGCAAACACTTCGCCGACCACGGTATTGAGGTGAAGGGCCTGGGCCTGGATTTGGCCAAGATGATTGGCCGCAAGGACAGCGTGGTGAAGCAGAACAACGACGGCATCCTGTACCTGCTCAAGAAGAACAAGATCACGTTTTTCCATGGCCGCGCGTCCTTTGTGAGCGCGGTCGAGGGTGGCTACGAACTCAAAGTGGCCGGTGCCGCTGAGGAAGCCATCGTTGGCAAACACATCGTTATTGCCACGGGCTCCAACGCCCGTGCCTTGCCGGGCACGCCGTTCGACGAGGAAAACATCCTCTCCAACGACGGCGCACTGCGCTTGGGCGCGGTGCCCAAGAAGCTGGCGCTGATCGGCTCCGGCGTGATTGGTCTGGAGATGGGCTCGGTGTGGCGCCGCCTGGGCGCTGACGTGACCATCCTGGAAGGTCTGCCGACATTTCTGGGCGCGGTGGACGAGCAGATTGCCAAGGAAGCCAAGAAGGCGTTTGACAAGCAGGGCCTGAAGATCGAGCTGGGCGTCAAGGTCGGCGCGATCAAGTCCGGCAAAAAATCTGTGTCGATTGCCTACACCAACGCCAAGGGTGAGGCGGTGACGCTGGACGCCGACAAGCTGATCGTCTCGATCGGCCGCGTGGCCAACACCATCGGCCTGAACGCCGAAGCTGTGGGCCTCGCGCTCGACGAGCGTGGTGCGATTGCGGTGGACGCTGACTGCAAAACCAATCTGCCCAACGTCTGGGCGGTGGGCGACGTGGTGCGTGGCCCGATGCTGGCGCACAAGGCCGAGGAAGAGGGCGTGGCGGTTGCCGAGCGGATCGCCGGTCAACACGGCCATGTGAACTTCAATACCGTCCCCTGGGTCATCTACACCAGCCCCGAGATTGCCTGGGTTGGCCGCACCGAGCAGCAGCTCAAGGCCGACGGCGTGGCCTACAAGGCCGGCACCTTCCCGTTCCTGGCCAATGGCCGGGCGCGTGCTTTGGGTGATACGACGGGCATGGTCAAGTTCCTGGCCGACGCCGTGACCGACGAAATCCTCGGCGTGCACATGGTCGGCCCACAGGTCAGCGAGCTGATCTCCGAGGCGGTGGTGGCGATGGAGTTCAAGGCCAGCGCCGAGGACATCGCCCGCATCTGCCACGCGCACCCGTCGTTGTCCGAGGCGACGAAAGAAGCGGCGTTGGCGGTGGACAAACGCACGCTCAATTTCTGATTTTTAAGCTAAATTGGCCTCTAACGCTTACTGGATAAGCGTTAGCAGCTATCAAATAAAAGAAAGCAAGAGCTTGAACAACAGCTTGAACGTTGGCACTGCCTACCAGGCCGAATTGGCCCTCCGGGACTTCCAAAGCGACCCTGCGCAATTGCGCGCTGTTGATGCGCTAGAGCGTTGCGCCAGCGCCTGGGCCGCCTACCGAGGTCAGCGTTCCAACGCACTCAAGAAGCTGATCAACCGCCCCAACGTGCCGCTCGGCGTGTATTTGTACGGCGGCGTGGGCCGTGGCAAGAGTTTTTTGATGGACTGTTTTTTCCACGCCGTGCCGATCAAGCGCAAGGTGCGGCTGCATTTCCATGAATTCATGCGCGAAGTGCACCGCGAACTGGCCGGGCTGCAAGGCACGGTGAATCCGCTTGACGAGCTGGGGCTGCGCATCTCCAAGCGCTACAAGCTGATCTGCTTCGATGAGTTCCACGTCGCCGACATCACCGACGCCATGATCCTGCACCGGCTGCTGGTGGCCTTGTTTGCCAACGGTGTCGGTTTTGTCACCACCTCGAATTTCAAGCCCGACGATTTGTACCCGAACGGCTTGCTGCGCGAGCGCATTTTCCCGGCGATAGCGTTGCTGAATGAGCGCATGGAGGTGCTCAGCGTTGACCACGGCATCGACTACCGACGCCGCACGCTGGAGCAACTGCGGCTTTACCTGACGCCGGTCGGGGTGGACGCTGCCGCCAAGCAGGCACTGGAGAAGGAAATGGGCGCCGCCTTCGACCGCCTGGCCGAGCATGCCGACGAGCCGCCGCTGCTGCACATTGAGGCGCGCGAGATCGAGGCGCTGCGCAAGGCCGGTGGCGTGGTCTGGTTCGATTTCAAAACCCTCTGCGCTGGCCCGCGCTCGCAGAACGACTACCTGGAAATTGCCAGCCAATTCCACACCGTCTTGCTCTCTGGCGTGCCGCAAATGGGGCTGGCCCAGGCCTCGGCGGCGCGCCGCTTTACCTGGTTGGTCGATGTTTTGTACGACCGGCGCGTCAAACTGATGCTGTCGGCCCAGGTCGAACCCGAGCAGCTCTACACGGTTGGCCCGTTGGCGCATGAGTTTGTGCGCACCGTCTCGCGCCTGCACGAAATGCAGTCGGCTGAGTTCCTGGCCTTGGAGCGGCGCACGGTTGATACGGGATTGACATGAGAAGCTACTTCACCCGCCCATTTCAGCACCTACTTGTGCACCTGTTCACGCGCCCACTGGCCGTTGCTGCGTTTGTGGCCGGATTCGCCGGTGCCGTGCAGGCGCAGACCCCCAGCGCCGCCCCCAGCTTCGAGGAAAGCGCCGCACAACGCGCTGAAGAGCATGCGCGCATCCGCCTGGAGCGCGACATACTGAACCAGCGCAGCGTCGCCAAGGAGGCCGACTGCTACCAGCAGTTTGCCGTCAGCGCCTGCCTGTCCCAAGTGCGCGCCAAGCGCCGGATTTCGCTGATCGAGTTAAAGCGGCAAGAGGTCGCACTCCATGACGCCGAGCGCTTGCAGCGCTCCGAGCGAGCGCTGCAAGCACGGCAAGAACGCCGCGCCGCGCATGCCCAGGTGCAGTCCGAGCAAGCATTGCAGCCACCGTCCAGCCCAGCCCAGCCCAAGCTGCGAGCGGCCAAGAACACTGCCAACGCCGCGCAGGCGACGGCGGAGCGTGCGGCCAACCACGCAACGAAACAGGCGCGCCAGGCCCGCAAAGTCGGCGCCGAGGCAGCCCAGCAGCAGCAGTACGAGGACAAGCAGCAGGCGGCCATAGCACGCCGCCAAAGCCGCGCCGACCAACAGGCGCAATCGACCAAGCCGCTGGCCCAGCCGCTGCCTGCGCCGACGCGGTGAAGGGCGGCCTTGTCCGCAAGCTTGTCCGCAGCTTGTCTGGCGCTGCCCGCAACTGTCTGTGATAGGGAGGGGGCTTTGGGGCGGTTGTTGGCGCGGCCTGAATAGGCTAGGACTTGCGCAAAATTGACCTGGCTAGGCATTTTTTCGCAGACAGTACACCTGGTACGGCAAGAAAAAAGAACGACGCCAGGGCGGTTTTGCGTAAGTCCTAGAGGCTTTAAAACCCTGCAAGAAGACCGGTAAACACGTATCATCGCGCCCCTAGATGCGTGCTTGCATTGCCTTGGCTTACGCTGTGGAACCTAACCTCCAATCCCCCGAACGACTGCTGATGGCTTTGCGCATGGAGCATGCCGAGCTGAACGCTGTGATCGACCAAACCGCCGCTGTCGCCGCGCGCGATGAGCTGGTGCTGAGGCGCTTGAAAAAGCGCCGCCTGGCTTTGCGCGACCAAATTTTGCAACTGGAAATGAGCCTGTTCCCGAACCAGCCGGCATGAAGTCGCCGGCGCGCTGTGCAGCGGCTGCACCGGCTGCACCAGCGCTGCACAGCTGCGTAGCCGAGGTTTTTGCCGACGGCGGCGCGCTGTCCCAGGCGCTGCCTGGATTTCAACCGCGTTCTGGGCAAACCGCGATGGCGCTGGCCGTGGCCGAGACGATCACAGACGGCGGTGCGCTGGTGGTCGAGGCTGGCACAGGGGTTGGCAAGACCTTCGCCTATCTGGTGCCGGCCTTGCTCAGCGGCGAGAAAGTCTTGCTCTGCACCGCCACCAAAACCTTGCAAGACCAGCTGTTTGGGCGCGATTTGCCGTTGCTGGTGGCCGCCTTGGGGCGGCCGGTGCGTGCAGCGCTGCTCAAAGGGCGCAGCAGCTACCTGTGTTTGCAGCGCCTGGGCCAAGCCCGGTTGGACGCGTCGGTCGACGCTGACGACCTTGCCGACCTTGCTGTTTTGGCCCGCATCGAGCTTTGGGCGCAGGCCACCGACAGCGGTGACCTGGCCGAGGTGCCCGCACTCGATGGGCGTTCGCCGTGGTGGCCCAGGGTCAGCTCGACGCGGGAAAACTGCCTGGGCGCAGACTGCCCGCAGCTGCGCGCCTGCCATGTCAATGCGGCGCGCAAAGACGCGTTGGCGGCCGATGTGGTGGTGCTCAACCACCATTTGTTCTTTGCCGATCTGGCGCTGCGTGAGTCGGGCGTGGCCGCCTTGCTGCCTGCGGTGCGGGTCGTGGTGTTGGATGAGGCGCACCAGTTGAATGCGATTGGCGTGCAGTTTTTGGGAACCCAGCTGAGCACGGGACAGTTGCTCGACTTTGCCCGCGATCTGCTGGCCACGGGCTTGCACTGGGCGCGCGGATTGGCCGATTGGCCGCTGGTGGCGGCGCAGTTGACGCAGGCTGCGCGTGACCTGCGCTTGTTGCTTGGCCCGGCGCTGCCGGGTGCGGTGCTGCGGTGGCGCGTGGCCAGCACGGACGGTGCAGACAGTGCAGACAGTCCCAATAGCGATGATGCCGGTGGCCTGGCCGCCAGCCCCGAAGGCGTCGCGGCCAACGAGTGGTGCGCTGCGCTGGAGGCGGTTCAGCAAGCCTGTGCCCAGGCGCAGCAGATGCTGGCCGTGGTCAGCGACATCGCGCCCGACCTGGTGCGGCTGGCGACCCGCGCCGACAGCCTGTTAGAGCGGCTGGCCTTCTTTGCCGGGCCGGACGCGCACAGCGTGCGCTGGCTGGAGCTGGGCACACAGCTGCGGTTGCTGGCCGCGCCCTTGGACATTGCGCAGGAGATGCAGCGCCGCTTGTTTCCCAGCGACCTGTCCGCAGTTGTGGCGGGTCAGGTGGGTCATGTGGGTCAGGTGAGCTCAGCACAGGGCGTTTTGGCGACACCCAAGGCTTGGATTTTTACCTCGGCCACGCTCGGTACCGACGCCCGTTTGCGTGAATTTACCGGCCCCTGCGGCTTGGATCAGGCCCGTGTCGAGCGCGTCAGCAGCCCGTTTGATTACGCCGCGCAGGCCGCGTTTTACGTGCCCATGCAGCTGCCCAAACCGGCCGATCCGCAGCACAGCGTGCAGCTGGCGGCCTTGGTGGCGCAGGCGGCGCAGCGCCTTGGCGGGCGAACCTTGGTGCTGACCACCAGTTTGCGTGCCCTGCGGCTGATTGCGCAGTGCTTGCGCCAGCATTTTGAGGACAGCGCAGCGATGGAGGTGTTGGAGCAAGGGCAGTCGCCCCCGCACGCTTTGCTGGCACGTTTTCGGGCCGCCAACGGCGCCGGCGCAGCAGGCTGCATTCTGGTGGCGTCGGTCTCGTTTTGGGAGGGCGTTGATGTGCCGGGCGCAGCCTTGCAACTGCTGGTGATCGACAAGCTGCCGTTTCCCTCACCCAGCGACCCGCTGGTCGAGGCGCGCAGCCAACGCGTGCAACAGGCCGGGCGCAGCGCCTTTGCCGCGCATGCGCTGCCGGCGGCGGCGCTGGCCTTGAAGCAAGGCGCGGGGCGTTTGATCCGCAGCGAGTCTGACCACGGCGTGCTGCTGCTGGGAGACACCCGGCTGCTGAGCATGCCCTACGGCAAACGCCTGCTGGCCGCCCTGCCGCCGATGCGGGCGCTGCACTGCGAGGCCGATTTTGATGCCGCGTTGGACGCTTTGGTGGCATTGAACCAGCTGCGCGAAACAGGTGCTGGTGCGTGAGGTCTAAGTTCGCCGAGCCGGGCATTTGATGCATGGCCCATGCATGCGCGGCAGTCCACCGCTTGCGTCAGTCCGCCCACGGCGATGCATGGCTTTGCGGCATGCCAGGCTGCGAGTGCAGCCCATCGACACACAAGGCAAAAAAGCTGCTCAACCGATCGGTGGCTGCGGCAACCAGGACAATTTTGCGTAAGTCCTCAAAACCTGGCTAGAGTTCAGCCCGTGTTCACCAGCGGGTTTTGACGTGTCCGACCTCTTCTTTGCTTTGTCTCTTGCGCGTTGCCGGGCTGCTGCCGCCGCCTGTGTATGGCTTGCTGCCGCCAGTTTTAGCCACGCGCAGACTGTGGCCGTGGCTGCGGTGGATGCAGCGCCTGCTGCCCGCACCAGCCCGGCCATGGTGGCGGACGGTATGGCCGGGCGCGTGCTGGCCTGCGTTGCCTGCCATGGCCGCGAAGGCCGGGCCACCAACCAGGGCTACTTTCCGCGCATTGCGGGCAAGCCCGCCGGTTACCTGTACCAGCAATTGCTTAATTTCCGTGACGGGCGGCGCAACTACCCACCGATGGCGCGGCTGCTAGAGCCTTTGAGCGACGCTTACCTGCTGGAGATGGCGCAGCACTTTGCCGCCATCACACAGCCCTATCCGGCACCGCAAACCCATAACGCAGCGCAGGCGCTGCTGGAGCGGGGGCGTCAATTGGTGCTTGAGGGCGATAGCAACCGCCAGCTGCCGGCCTGTGTGCAATGCCACGGTGCGGCGATGACGGGAGTGAAGCCGTTTATCCCAGGGCTGCTGGGCTTGCCGCGAGACTACCTGAACGCCCAATTGGGGGCCTGGCAAACCGGCCAGCGCCAAGCGCATGCGCCCGATTGCATGGCCAGCATTGCCAAGCGGATGACGCCGGACGATGTCAGCGCCGTCTCGACCTGGCTGTCCGCGCAACCGGTGCCGAACGCGGGCCAACCGGCTGCAGCGTTAGCGGCCAAGCTGCCGATGCCATGCGGCGGATTGGAGTGATGGCCATGAAAAACCTGTTCTTCAAATCCTTGCTTGGGCTGATGCTTTTGCTGATGGCGGCGGCGCTGCTGGTGTGGTGGCTGAATGTGCGCGGCGAAGCGCCGATTGCCGTGGGTACTCCCAGCGCGGCAGGCAGGGCCGCAGCCAGCCCGGCGCAGATTGAGCGCGGCCAGTATTTGGCGCGGGTGGGCAACTGCATGTCCTGCCACACCGCCCGTGGCGGCAGTGCCTACGCCGGTGGACGCGGCATTGACACACCGTTTGGTACGGTCTATGGCTCTAACCTGACGCCGGATGTGAAGACGGGCCTGGGTGGCTGGTCGTCCGCGCATTTTTGGCGCGCCCTGCACCATGGGCGCAGCCGGGATGGGCGGCTGCTTTACCCGGCCTTCCCGTACACCGAATACACCAAGGTCACGCGGGCCGATGCCGACGCTATTTTTGCTTTTTTGCAAAGCCTGCCCGCAACCGAACAATTGAACAAGGCACATACGCTGCGCTTTCCGTACAACAACCCATGGGCGCTGGCCGTGTGGCGCGCCTTGTTCTTTCGGGCCGGTGGCCTGCCTGAA
>JAYVXE010000432.1:0-10861 GCA_043785395.1 Burkholderiaceae bacterium
TGCAAGCCGTTCAAGGCCTGCTCCAAAATCAAAATAAGCATGCTGGAAGTCCTCGCGGTGAAGGAAGTACGGGTTGGCGGGAAAGTGACGGAACAACGCTTGCCAGCATTAATTTATGAGCTAGTACCGCTAAGCCTACGCCGTTTCAATATGTTTAGATGTTGAAATGCTTTAGATATAAGCGGTAGCAGCTCTATAAATGATAGCTATGCACAAAGACCGCGCCCCTACAGTTTCCCCATCTTGCATTGGCCGACATAGGCGTCGGCATGGTCTTTGAAGATCACGCCCAGGCTGCGGTTGGTGGTGCGGCCTTGCGCGTCTTGCACCACTTGGCGCAGCACATAGTCTTGCACCGGAAAATGGTTGGGGCCAAAACGGAAGTTGCCGCGCACCGACTCAAAGCGCGCCGCCTCCAGCGCTTGGCGCAGTGCGGCCTTGTCTTGCAGCTGGCCTTTGACGTCGCGCACGGCGGCGTCCATCAGGCGGGCGGCGTCGTAGCCCTGCGCGGCGTAGAGCGTGGGCAGGCGGCCATAGGTCTTTTGAAAGTCGGCGACAAAGCGCTTGTTGGCCGGGTTGTCCATGTCGTGCGCCCACAGGGAGGCATTGAACATGCCTTGCATGGGCGCGCCGACGGCCTTGATCACGTCTTCATCGGCCGAAAAACCAGGGCCAAACAAGTGCATTTCCTTGTCCAGCCCAGCGGCCACAAACTGCTTGATGAAGTTGATGCCCAGGCCGCCCGGCAAGAAGATGTAGACCGCGTCGGGCTTGGCCGCACGCAAGGCGGAGAGCTCGGGGCCGTAGTCGAGCTGGCCGAGTGTGGTGTAGGTTTCTTGCACCACGGGGCCGCTGTAAAAGCGCTTGAAGCCGGCCAGGGCGTCTTTGCCGCCGGGGTAATTGGGGGCAATCAGGGCGAGTTTTTTATAGCCCTTGTCGCTGACAGTTTTGCCAACCGCCTCGTGCAGGTTGTCGTTTTGGTACGAGGCGCTGAAAAAATAGGGGTTGCACTGGGGCCCGGCGTACTGCGACGGCCCGGCGTTGGCGCTGATGTAGAAGGTCTTGTTCTGGAACACGCCGGGGCCCACCGCCAGCATCAGGTTGGAGAACACAAGACCGGTCATGAAGTCGACCTTGTCGCGCTTGAGCAGGCGCTCTGCGCTTTGCTTGGCGATGTCCGGGCTTTGCTGGTCATCGGCAACGATCACGCTGGCGGGCAGGCCGCCGAGCTTGCCGCCGCCGTGTTGCACGGCGAGCAAGAAGCCGTCTCGGATGTCCACGCCCAGGCCCGCGCCCGGCCCCGACAGGGTGCTGAGCAGGCCGACCTTGATCTGCTCGGCGGCCTGCGCCGCACCGCCCAGCAAGCCGACGGCGAGCGCGATGGGCAGCAGCAGCAGGCGGAGGCTACGGCCAGGGTGACGATGGTGGGTAGCTGGGAGATGTTGCATGGCAGGCTCTCAATCGGTGGAACACAAAAAGGGCAAAGGCAAAGAAACCCGCGCTCGCTCAGCGCGGCTCGTGCAGCCGAAAGCGCTGCAATTTACCCGTGCCGGTGCGTGGCAATTCCGTGCAAAACGCAATCGCCCTCGGGTATTTGTAAGGTGCCACGGTTTGCTTGACAAAATCTTGCAGCGTGCGCACCAACTCGGGGCCGGCGTCGGCGCCGGGGCGCAGCACGACAAAGGCTTTGACGATCTGGCCACGTTCGGCGTCGGCCACACCGATCACGCCGCACTCGGCCACCAACGGATGCAGCAGCAGCGCCTCTTCGACCTCGGGCGCGGCGATGTTGTAGCCGGCCGAGACGATCATGTCGTCGGTGCGCGACTGGTAGTGGAAGTAGCCGTCGGCGTCCATCAGGTAGGCGTCGCCGGTCAGGTTCCAGCCCTGGTACACGTAGTCGGCCTGGCGCGGATCGTCCAGGTAGCGGCAGCCGGTTGGGCCTTTGACCGCCAACCGTCCAACCTGGCCGGCGGGCAGCGGCTGGCCGTCGGTGCCGAGCACGCAGGCGCGGTAGCCGGGGATGGCTTTGCCGGTGGCGCCGGGGCGCGCCTGGGCTTCGTCGGCAGAGATAAAAATGTGCAGCATCTCGGTGGCGCCAATGCCGTCGATCAGCTCGATGCCGCTCACCTCACGCCACAGTTGCCGGGTTGCGGCGGGCAGGGCTTCACCGGCCGACACGCATTTGCGCAGGCTGCTGCCGCGCAGCTGGGCGGCAGTGGCGGGCTGGGTGGCCAGTTGCCGGTACGAGGTGGGCGCCGTGAACAGCACGCTGGCCTGGTAGCTCTGCACCCCGGCCAGCAGGTCTTGCGGCGAGGCTTTTTCTAGCAATACGGTCGACGCACCAACGCTCATCGGGAACAGCACCAGGCCGCCCAGGCCAAAGGTGAAGGCCAGCGGCGGGCTGCCGATGAAGATGTCGTCGGCCTGCGGGCGCAGCACATGCGGCGGCCAGCAGGCGCAGATCGCCATCACGTCGCGGTGAAAGTGCAGCGTGCCTTTGGGTTTGCCGGTGGTACCCGAGGTGAAGGCCAGGATGCAGGTGTCGTCGGCGGCGGTTGCGACATTGGCAAAGCTGCTGCTCTGGCGCTCCATGGCCGCCTCCAGGCTGTGTGCCGGATCGCCTGCGGGCGCTGTGTTGAAGTAGCGGATCTGGCGCAGCTGCGGGCAGTCAGCGGCAGCGGCACGCAGCTCGTCGGCCAGCCGCATATCGCACAGCGCATGGCTGATGTCGCCCTGGCCCAGCATTTGGCGCAACTCTTTGGCCCGCAGCAGCGGCATGGTTGCCACAGCAATACCGCCGGCCTTGACCACGGCAAACCAGCAGGCCACCAAAAACGGGTTGTTCGGCGCCCGCAGCAGCACCCGGTTGCCGGGCACCAGGCCCATGTCGCGCACCAGCACATTGGCGATGCGGTTGGCCTGCGCCAGCAACTCGGCGTAGCTCCAACGCAGCCCCGGCGCCTGGATGCACAGGCGCTCGCCCCAGCCCTTGGCGATGGCGGCGTCGAGCAGGGCTTCGGCGCAGTTGAGCTGGGCCGGGAATTGCAGCTCGGGCAGCTCGAACAGGTAGTCGGGCTGTTGCGCCAGCGCCGGCATGCGGTCGCGGGCGAAGGTGTCGATGTGGGCGCTGGTCATGGACGGGACTCCTGGGACGGTGGCTAATGCATGGTGGCGGTGGTGGCGGCTGCAGGCAGGTCTTTGAGCAGTTCCCGCGCAATGATGAGTTGCTGTACTTCGGTCGCACCTTCGTAAATCCGCAGCGCCCGAATCTCGCGGTAGAGCTGCTCGACCGGCTGGCCGCTGACCACGCCCATTCCGCCCCAGAGCTGAACTGCGGCGTCGATCACTTGTTGCGCGCCCTCGGTTGCCACCATCTTGGCCATCGCCGCCTCGCGGGTGACGCGCTGGCCTTGGTCGCGCAACCAGGCGGCGCGGTAGGTCAGCAGGGCGGAGCTGTCGATGGTGGTCGCCATCTGCGCCAGCTTGGCCTGGGTCAGCTGGAAGTCGGCCAGCACGCCGTTGAACATCTTGCGGCTGCTGGCCCGCAGCAGGCCTTGCGCCAGCGCCCGGCGGGCAAAGCCGAGCGCGGCGGCGGCCACCGAGGTGCGGAAAACATCGAGCGTGCGCATCGCCACTTTGAAGCCCTCGCCGCCCGCGCCAATGCGCTGCGTCAGCGGAATGCGGCAGTTGGTAAAGCGCAGCCGCGCCAGCGGATGCGGCGCAATCAGCTCGATCCGCTCGGCAATCTCTAGCCCCGGCGTGTCGGCGTCGACGATGAAGGCCGAGATGCCGCGCGCGCCGGGGGCTTCGCCGCTGCGGGCAAAGACGATGTAGAAATCGGCGATGCCGCCGTTCGAGATCCAGGTTTTCTCGCCGTTCAAGACCACGCTCGCGCCCTGCACCTCGGCGCGGCAGGCCAGCGCGGCCACGTCCGAGCCAGCGTCGGGCTCGGACAGGGCAAACGCGGCAATCGCCTCACCGCGTGCCACGCGGCCCAAATAGGCCTGCTTTTGGGCCGCCGTGCCGTCCAGCGAGATCGCGCCCGAGCCCAGGCCTTGCATTGCAAACGCAAAGTCGGCCAGCCCCGAGTGGCGGGCCAAGGTCTCGCGGATCAGGCACAGCGCGCGGGTGTCGAGCTGCTCGGCCACACCGCCGTGCTCGCGCCCCGCCACCGCGTAGCGCAGCCAGCCGCCCTGGCCCAAGGCGCGCACCAAGGCGCGGCAGGCCGCGTCCACATCGCGCCCATGCTCGGGCGCAATGTGTTCTTCTGCCCAGGCGTCCAGCAGCTGCTCTAGCTGGCGGTGCTGGGGCTCCAAAAAGGGCCAGTCCAGGTATTTCTTGTCGCGCATGGCAGTTTCCTTGATAAGCTTTTAATAGCTTATACCGCTATATTTATAAGGGTTTCAACATAGAAAACCATTGAAACCAATAAATAATAAGCGGTAGCAGCTATTATTTTTTTACGTTGATCATCCCCGAATGCTTAATTTCCTTCAAACACCGGTTTTTGCTTGGCGGCAAACGCGTGGTAAGCGCGGGAGAAATCCTCGGTCAGCATGCACAGCGCCTGCGCCTGCGCCTCGGCCTCGATCGCCTGGTCGATGCCCATGTTCCACTCTTGGTGCAGCATGGTTTTGGTGACGCCATTGGCAAAGCTCGGGCCTTGCGCCAACTCGTGCGCCAGCGTTTGCGCCGCCCCCAGCAAGGCTTCTGGCGTGCACAGCCGGTTGAAGTAACCCCACTGCAAGGCCTCTTCGCCGCCAAGCGAGCGCCCGGTGTAGAGGAGCTCGCTGGCCCGGCCCTGGCCAATGATGCGCGGCAGCATGCTGCACGCGCCCATGTCGCAGCCGGCCAGCCCCACCCGGTTGAACAAAAACGCGGTCTTGCTGCGCCCGGTGCCCAGGCGCAAATCCGAGGCCATCGAGACAATTGCGCCCGCGCCCGCGCAGACGCCGTCAATCGCCGCCACGATCGGCTGCGGGCAGTGGCGCATGGCCTTGACCAGGTCGCCTGTCATGCGCGTGAACAGCAGCAGCTCGGGCGCCTTCAGGCCAATCAGCGGGCCGATGATTTCGTGGACGTCGCCGCCCGAACAAAAATTGTCGCCCGCCCCCACCAGCACCAGCGCCTTGACGTCGTCGGCGTAGCGCAGCCGCAAAAACAAATCGCGCAGCTCGGCATACGAGGCAAAGGTGAGCGGGTTTTTGCGCTCGGGGCGGTTCAGCGTGATGGTGCCGACGCGTTCGTGCACGCTCCATAAAAAGTGCTGGGCCTGGTAGTCGGCGCAGTTTTTGCGGTTGCCAGCGACAAGCTCGGCGGCCATGGTTTTAACGGGTTCGGTCATGCGGTATTCCTTGTTTTATCGGTGGACCCAGCGCCAGCGGCCAGGGTCTGGCGCAGCTGGCCCAGGTGGGCATACAGCTGCTGTTTGGCGGCGTCGGGCAGGGGCCCCAGCAGCTCAACCAACCAGCCTTCATGCGCTTGCGCCATGCGCTCAAAAGCTTGGCGGCCTTGGCGGGTGAGCGCAATCACAAAGGCGCGGCGGTCTTCGGGCTGGCTGCTGCGGACAACGAAGCCGGCTTTTTCCAGCTCGTCGGTCAGGCCCGTGACATTGCCGCCGGTGACCATCAGGTTGCGCGACAAGGCACTCATGCGCAGGCCCTCAGGATGGCGGTGCAGCTGCGCCAGGTAGTCAAACCGCGCCAGCGTGATGCCAAAGTTGCGGCGCAGGCGCTGGCGGATTTCGGTCTCGATGTCGGTGCTGCACGCCAGCAGCCGCAGCCACAGGCGCAGCGAATGGTGGTCGTCGGCGCGCACCCCGGCCTCCAGCCCGGTCGGCGCACTCGGTGTATCCCGCGTGTTCGGCAGCGCCAGCAACTCGGCCAGCTCCAGCGGATGCCATGCGCTCACATCACCTCTCCGCCAGAGACAGAAATCGCCTGCCCCGTGACCGAGGCCGCCGCCGCGCTGCACAGCCACTGCACGGCGTCGGCCACCTCTTGCGGCTGCACCAAGCGGCGCTGCGGGTTGGACTGGGTCAGCGCCGCGCGCGCCTGCTCGGCGCTGCGCCCGGTCTTGGCCACCACGCGCTCAATGCTTTCGTGCAGCAGCGCGGTCTCGGTGTAGCCGGGGCAAACGGCGTTGACCGTCACGTCTTTGTGCGCCAACTCCAGCGCCAGCGAACGGGTCAGGCCAATCACGCCGTGCTTGGCCGCGCTGTAGGCCGCCACATAAGCGTAGCCGCGCTGCCCAGCGCTGCTGGCGATGTTGACGATGCGGGCATTGGCGGCCAGCAGCAGGTCGGGCAAAGCGGCCTGGATGCACAGAAAAGTGCCGGTCAGGTTGACCTCCAGCATCCGCTGCCACAGCGCCAGCGAGGTGCTGCCAAACGGTGCGCTTTCAGCCTGCCCGGCGTTGTTGACCAGCATCGCCAACGGCCCGAGCGCAGCACGGGCGCTGGCCATGCCCTGGGCGACGGCGTCGGCATCCGTGATGTCCAGCGTCACCACCGTGCAGCGCGTCTGCGCTCCCAGGCGCTCGGCCAAGGCCGCCAAGGCGGCCCGGTTGCGCCCGGCCAGGCTCAGCCACGCGCCTTGCGCGGCCAGCGTCTGGGCAATCGCACAACCAATGCCGCCGCCGGCACCGGTGATCAGCACATGGCGGCCCTCCAGCGGGCGTGCCGCACTGGGGGCGCCAGAAGACAAAACCGCCATCACGCCTCCTTGACCACAGGCGCTGCCGCCTGGGCTTTTTCACGCGCAAAAATAGCCTCCATCTGGCCCTTGGCCGAGACATAGGGCCGGGGCCAGGCAAGCCCGGTATAGCCAATTTTGGCCGCCTCGGTCAGCGTCCAAGCCGGGTTGGCCAGATGCGGACGGGCCACCGCGCACAGGTCGGCGCGGCCAGCGGCAATGATGCTGTTGACGTGGTCGGCCTCGGAGATGGCGCCGACGGCGATGGTGGCGATCCCAGCCTCGTTGCGCACCTGGTCGGCAAAAGGCGTTTGGAACATGCGCCCGTAAATGGGCTTTTCTTGCTTGCTGACCTGGCCCGACGAGCAGTCAATCATGTCGGCACCGGCGGCCTTGAAGTGGCGCGCAATCAGCACCGCGTCGTCAGGCGTGATGCCGCCCTCGACCCAGTCGTGGGCCGAGATACGCACCGACATCGGACGCTCTTGCGGCCACACGGCGCGCACCGCCTTGAACACCTCCAGCGGATAGCGCAAGCGGTTCTCCAGGCTGCCGCCGTAGTCGTCCGTGCGCTGGTTGGTCAGCGGCGAGATAAAGGACGACAGCAGGTAGCCGTGCGCGCAGTGCAGCTCCAGCCAATCGACGCCCACCTCCGCCGCGTCCTGCGCGCTGCGCACAAAGTCGGCCTGCACCTGCGCCATTTGCGCCAGCGTCATGGCCTGCGCCGTTTGGCTCACGCCCGGCACATACTGCTGCGCCGAGGCCGCAACAATCGGCCAATTGCCTGCGGCCAAGGGCTGGTCAATACCGTCCCAGGCGAGCCGGGTTGAGGCCTTGGCGCCGGCGTGGCCAATTTGCATCGCAAACTTGGCGTCGGTATTGCTGTGGATCCAGTCGGCAATCCGCCCCCAGGCAAGCTTGTGTGCAGGGGCATACATGCCGGGGCAGCCGGGCGTGATCCGGCCCTCGGCGCTGACGCAGGTCATCTCGGCAAACACCATGGCCGCACCGCCCATGGCGCGAGCACCCAGGTGCACCAGGTGGTAATCACCGGCCACACCGTCCTGCGCCGAGTACTGCGCCATGGGCGAGACCACAACCCGGTTTTTGAGCGTCAGGCCACGCACCGTATAGGGCGTGAACATGGGCGGCGGCGCGGCCTGCCCCGGCGCCAGCACCAGGCCGGCCTGCTCGGCAAACCAGCGCTCGTAGCCGCCCAGCCAGGCGGCGTCGCGCAGGCGCAGGTTCTCGTGCGAGATGCGCTGCGAGCGCGTCAGCATCGAGTACATGAACTGCTCGGGCGCCAGCGTATCGGCATAACGCTGGTCCGCCACCTCAAACCAGGCCATCGCGTTCCAGGCCGCGTTTTGCAAGCGCAGCACATCGACTTCGCGCAGCGCTTGGTAGCGCGCCAACACCGGCGCAATGTTGTCGGGGCGGGCTCCGCCTTGCAGCTGAAACTGCTGCGTCAGCTCGATCGCATCCTCGATCGCCAGCTTGGTGCCCGAGCCGATGGCGAAATGCGCTGTGTGCACCGCGTCGCCCATCAACACCACATGGCTGCGGCCGTTGTGGAGCGACCACTGCGCGCACTTGACGCGCTGAAAATTCAGCCAAGCCGAGCCGCGCAAATGGCGGGCATTGCTGAGCAGCGGATGGCCGCCCAGATGGGATGCAAACAGCTTCTCGCAAAACGCCACCGAGGCGTCCGAGCTGAGCGCGTCCAGCCCGTGGGCGGCCCAGACATGCTCGGGCGTCTCGACAATAAAGGTGGTGGTCTCGGCGTCGAACTTGTAGACATGGGCCTGGAACCAGCCGTGCTCGGTTTTCTCAAAAATGAAGTTAAAGGCATCGAACTGCTGGTTCGTGCCAAGCCAGATAAAGCGGTTGGGCCGGGTTACCACGTCGGGCTGGAAAACCTCGGCGTGCAGGCTGCGGATGCGCGAGTTGATGCCGTCGCTGGCAATCACCAAATCGGCATCGGGGAAGTCGGCGTCCGACGCCACATCACTCTCGAACACCAGTTTGACGCCCAGCTCTTCACAGCGGGCCTGCAAAATATTGAGCAGCTTCTTGCGCCCAATGCCGACAAAGCCATGGCCGCCGCTGCGGATGCTGCGGCCTTTGATGTGCAGCTCGATATCGTCCCAGTGGTTGAACGCCTGCTCGATCGCCGCCGCCGTCACCGGGTCCCAGGCCTGCATGGTCTGCATGGTTGCATCCGAGAACACCACGCCCCAGCCAAAGGTGTCGTAAGGCTTGTTGCGCTCGACCACGGTGATGTCGTGGCGGGCGTCCTGCATCTTCATCAGCAGCCCAAAATAAAGGCCTGCTGGCCCGCCCCCGATACATACGATCTTCATACTTTCTCCTGGCGCAGAGTGTTGGATAAAGGCCAGTTTAGGGGCCGATACTTTAGAAGTAAAGCATTTTTATTTAGGGGTATTCCCGTGTGCCCGCGATGGAAGCGCGCCGTCCACCAAGCAACCCGCCGTGGGCGCACTGTGGGCGCACTGTGGGCGCACTGTGGCCGGCGCTAGACTCGCCGCCATGGCCAAGGAAAAAACCGTCTTCACCTGCTCCGACTGCGGCGGCAGCAACCCGCGCTGGCTGGGCAAATGCCCGCATTGCAATGCCTGGAACACCTTGGTCGAAGGCATTGAGGACGCGCCGGGTAAAAACCGCTACAGCACGCGCGGCACACAGCACAAAGCCCTGGCCGCAACCGCCGAGGTGGTGACGCTGGCCGACATTGATGCGACCGAGATGGCGCGCACGCCCACCGGCCTTGACGAGCTTGACCGGGTGCTCGGCGGCGGCATCGTCGAAGGCGGCGTGGTGCTGATTGGTGGCGACCCCGGCATCGGCAAATCCACACTGCTGCTGCAAGCGCTGGACGCTTTGCAGCGCGGCGGCCTGCCCACGCTCTATGTGACCGGCGAAGAAAGCGGTGCGCAGGTCGCGCTGCGCTCACGCCGCCTGGGGCTGGAGGGCAGCCGGGTGCAGGTGCTGGCCGAAATTCAGCTGGAGAAAATCCTCGCCACCCTGGAGCAGCTACAGCCATCGATTGCCGTGATCGACTCGATCCAAACCGTCTACTCCGACCAACTGAGCTCGGCGCCCGGCTCGGTCGCTCAGGTGCGCGAATGCGCGGCCCACCTGACGCGTGCTGCCAAGGCCAGCGGAGTCTGCATTGTGCTGGTCGGTCATGTCACCAAAGATGGCGCGCGGGCCGGCCCGCGCGTGCTTGAGCACATGGTCGATACCGTGCTGTACTTTGAAGGCGACACGCACTCGAGCTTTCGCCTGGTGCGGGCGATTAAAAACCGCTTCGGCGCGGTCAATGAAATTGGCGTTTTCGCCATGACCGAAAAAGGACTGAAGGGCGTGACGAATCCAAGCGCGATTTTTTTGAGCCAGCATTCAGAGCCAGTGCCCGGCAGTTGCGTCATGGTCACGCTGGAAGGCACGCGCCCGCTGCTGGTCGAGATTCAGGCGCTGGTCGACAGTGGGGGCCCTAGCCCGCGCCGCCTGTCTGTTGGCCTGGACAAAGACCGCCTGGCCATGCTGCTGGCCGTGTTGCACCGCCATGCCGGCGTCGCCTGCATGGACCAGGACGTGTTTGTCAACGCGGTCGGCGGCGTGCGCATCAGCGAGCCCGCAGCCGATTTGGCAGTGATGCTGGCCATCACCTCCAGCCTGCGCGGCAAGGCTTTGCCCAAAGGTTTTATTGCCTTTGGTGAAGTTGGCCTGGCCGGAGAAGTGCGGCCCGCGCCGCGTGGCCAGGAACGGTTGAAAGAAGCGGCCAAGCTGGGCTTTAGCGTGGCGGTGGTGCCCAAAGCCAATGCGCCAAAAAAGAACGACAAGGCTTTTGAGGGGCTGACCATTCACGCCGTTGAACGCATTGAGCAGGCCTTGGACGTGGTGCGTTCCCTGCAATAAGCGCGGCGCTGTGAAAGCGTGGCGCGCCAGGTCTGCTGGCGTGTCAAACGAGTTGTTTTTTGGCTGGCTTTTTGCGTGCAGTAGCCAGCGCGACCTTCGGCGTAGCCTTGCTTTTTACCTTGATGGCGGGCGATTTTTGAGGTGCCGGTTTAGCCGTACTGGCGGCCTTTTTGGCCGGCGCCTTCTTGCTGGCAGCCGCCTTCACTATCGCGGGTTTCTTGACC
>JAYVXE010000433.1:0-10848 GCA_043785395.1 Burkholderiaceae bacterium
CACTTCATGGACGAGGCCGAGCGCCTGTGCTCGCGCTTGCTGGTGCTTGACCACGGCAAGAAGATTGCCGAAGGCAGGCCCCGGGCGCTGATCGCCGAGCACCTGGAGCCCGACGTGGTCGAGGTCTACGGCAGCGGCGCCTTGGGCTTGGCCAAACAGCCCGAGCATGCGGCGCTGCGGGCGCTGGCAAGCCGGATCGAGGTCAGCGGCGAGACGGTTTTTTTCTACACCCACACCCCACCGCCACTGCTGGGCGCATTGGCACAGCTGCCCACGCTAGCGCAGCTGCGCATCTTGCACCGCCCGGCCAATTTAGAGGACTTGTTCTTGAAACTCACTGGCCGCCAAATCCGGGACGACGCATGAACACGCGCCCCAACTCTCTTAGCATCTGGCGTCGGCCCAACATTTCGGCCGCCTGGTGGCCGGTTTTTTTGCGCAACCTGCTGGTCTGGCGCAAGCTGGCCATCCCCAGCCTGGTCGGCAACATTGCCGAACCCTTGATGTGGCTGGTCGCCTTTGGCTATGGCATGGGAGCCTTGGTGGGACAGGTCAGCGTTGACGGCCACAAAGTGCCCTACATCTTGTTTCTGGCCAGCGGCTCGATCTGCATGAGCGCCATGAACGCCGCCAGCTTTGAGGCGCTGTACTCGGCCTTCTCGCGCATGCATGTGCAAAAGACCTGGGACAGCATCATGAACACGCCGATCAGCCTGGACAACGTGCTGCTGGCCGAGCTGCTCTGGGCGGCCTTCAAGGCTATTTTTACGGTCAGCGCAATCCTGTGCGTGATGCTGGCGCTGGGCATCAGCCACAGCCCGAAGCTGCTGCTGGCCTGGCCGGTGCTGCTCGGCGTGGGCATCATGTTTGCCAGCATCGCCCTGATTTTCAATGCCCTGGCCCAGGGCTACGACTTCTTCACCTACTACTTCACGCTGGTGCTGACGCCCATGATGTTCTTGAGCGGCATCTTCTTTCCGCGCGCGCAAGTGCCCCCGCTGGTGCGCAACATCTCGGACTGGCTGCCGCTGACCAATGCCGTTGAGCTGGTGCGCCCACTGTTTATGGACCAATGGCCAAGCCAGCCGCTGCGCCATGGGCTGGTGTTGCTGGTGTACGCGGTGCTCAGCTTTTGGGTGGCACTGGCCTTGACGCGCAAACGCTTTCAAGGCTAACGGCGGCCTGGCAAGGCTGGCAAGGCTGGCAAGGCTGGTAAGGGCGGCGCCGATATTTCTCGGTCTGCGCGCCTAAAAAGTCGCACCAAACCTCGGCGCCGCGCAGCTTAACCGCCACCTTCTGGGCCGCCGCTGCGCCGTTTATGCTACATTCGCGCCCATGTTTTTACGCTCCATCGCACTGCTGCTGCTATCCCCCCACGGGCGGAGACGGTAGCGCGCGCGCAAAACCTCACTCAACGGCCCGTTTGCACCAGCAACGGGCCGTTTTTTTATTGCGTTGCTGGTTTCTTTTTAATCACCGAGAAGCATCACCATGTTGACCCAGCCTTCGCGCAAATACCGCGCCTTCGCCCCGATCGCCTTGCCCAACCGCACCTGGCCCGATGCCGTGCTGACCAAGGCTCCGATCTGGCTGTCGACCGACCTGCGCGACGGCAACCAGGCGCTGGTCGAGCCCATGGACATCGACCGCAAGATGCGCATGTTCGAGCAGCTCGTCGCCATCGGCTTCAAGGAAATCGAGGTTGGCTTCCCGTCAGCCTCGCAGGTCGAATTCGATTTTGTGCGCAAGCTCATCAATGAGGACCGCATCCCCGAGGACGTGACGATCCAGGTGCTGACGCAGGCGCGCGAGCACCTCATCACGCGCACCTTCGAGGCATTGCAGGGCGCACCACGCGCCATCGTGCACCTCTACAACGCCGTCGCACCGGTGATGCGCAAGGTGGTTCTGGGCATGGACGAGGAGCAGATCGTTGAGCTTGCGGTCACGCATGCTGCGATGTTCAAGGTATGCGCGGCCCAGCAGCCCGCCACACACTGGATCTTCCAGTATTCACCTGAAATGTTCTCGGGCACCGACCTGGCCTTCTCGAAGCGCGTGGTCGATGCGGTCACCGCGGTCTGGGCCCCCACACCGGCCCACAAGTGCATCATCAACTTGCCCTCAACAGTCGAGCATTCGACGCCGAATGTGTTTGCCGACATGATCGAATGGATGCACCGGCACCTCGATCGGCGTGATGCCATCGTGCTGTCGGTGCACCCGCACAACGACCGGGGCACCGGCACGGCAGCAGGTGAATTTGCGGTCATGGCGGGTGCCGATCGCCTCGAAGGCTGCCTGTTTGGCAACGGCGAGCGCACCGGCAACCTCGACCTGGTCAACGTCGCACTCAATCTGTACACGCAGGGCGTCTCGCCCGGACTCGACTTCTCGCATATCGACGACGTGCGCGCCACGGTCGAGCACTGCAACCAGATCGCGGTGCACCCGCGCCACCCGTACGTGGGCGAGCTGGTCTACACCTCGTTCTCGGGCTCACACCAGGACGCGATCAAGAAGGCCTTCACAGCGCGCAAGGACGGCGACATCTGGGACATGCCCTACCTGCCGATCGACCCGAAGGACGTGGGCCGCAGCTACGAAGCTGTGATCCGCGTCAACAGCCAGTCGGGCAAGGGTGGTATGGCCTACCTGCTCGAAAGTGAGTACGGCATCGAGATGCCGCGCCGCCTGCAAATGGAGTTCATGCAGGCCGTGCAGCGTGTGATGGATGCGGCCGGCAAGGAGCTCACGGCCGCCGACCTCTATGAGCTGTTCGAGCGCGAGTACGGATTAAAGACGGTTCAGGCCTTGCAGCACCGGGTGCTGGAAGAGCAGGGGAACGGTGCCAACGCGTCGGTGGTCTTGCGGGGTGATTTGCCGTGGCTGGGTGAAATGCGTGCCATCGAAGGCCGTGGCAACGGGCCGATTGATGCTTTTATCCACGCGCTTTCCGAAACCACAGGCCACACCGTGCGCGTGCTGGACTACCACCAGCATGCCATTGGCGCAGGCGCGGATGCCAAGGCGGCCGCCTACCTTGAGTTGCGCGTGGACGAGTCGCAGACGCTGTTTGGCGTGGGTGTGGATGCCGACATCATTTCGGCATCGCTCAAAGCCATCGGGTCCGGCTTGGAGCGCGCCCGGGCACAAGCTTTGCCAAGCACCGAGGCCAAGGCTGCCGAGCTGGCATGATCCTGCGCACGATGGCGTGACGTATTACAAAACAGGATATCTTTGATGAGCGACAAACTGATTATTTTTGACACCACCTTGCGTGACGGCGAGCAGTCGCCCGGCGCGTCCATGACACGGGACGAGAAGCTGCGCATTGCGCGCCAGTTGGAGCGGCTCAAGGTTGACGTGATCGAGGCTGGTTTTGCGGCCAGCTCGCAAGGCGATTTCGAGGCGGTGCAGCTGATTGCCAACACCATCAAGGACGCGACCATCTGCTCTTTGTCGCGCGCCAATGACCGCGATATCGCGCGCGCTGCCGAAGCGCTGCGCGGCACCAGCCGTGGCCGCATCCATACCTTCATCGCAACCTCGGCCTTGCACATGGAGAAGAAGCTGCGCATGACGCCGGAGCAGGTGCTGGAGCAAGCCATCCAGTCGGTCCGTTTTGCCCGCAATCTGGTCGGCGATATCGAGTTCAGCCCGGAGGACGGCTACCGCAGCGACCCTGACTTTTTGTGCCGCGTGATCGAGGCCGTGATCCATGAGGGCGCGACCACCATCAACGTGCCCGACACCGTCGGCTATGCCATCCCTGAGCTCTACGGCAACTTCATCAAAACCCTGCGCGAGCGCGTGCCCAATAGCGACAAGGCCGTGTGGTCGGTGCACTGCCACAACGATTTGGGAATGGCGGTGGCCAACTCGCTGGCCGGTGTGCACATCGGCGGCGCCCGTCAAATCGAGTGCACCATCAACGGCTTGGGCGAGCGGGCCGGCAACTGCGCGCTCGAAGAAGTGGTGATGGCGCTGAAAACCCGGCGCGACCACTTTGGCCTGGATGTCGCCATCGAGGCCCAGCACATTCTTGCGACCAGCCGCTTGGTGAGCCAAATCACCGGCTTTGTGGTGCAGCCCAACAAGGCCGTGGTGGGCGCCAATGCCTTTGCCCATGCGTCTGGCATCCACCAAGACGGCGTGCTCAAGGCGCGTGACACCTACGAGATCATGCGTGCCGAGGACGTCGGCTGGAGCCATAACAAAATCGTGCTGGGCAAGCTCAGTGGCCGCAACGCCTTCAAGCAGCGGCTGCAAGAGTTGGGTGTGGTGATGCAAAGCGAGGCCGACACCAATGCCGCGTTTGCGCGCTTCAAAGAGCTGGCCGACCGCAAGAGCGAGATCTTTGATGAAGACATCCTGGCGCTGGTCAGCGATGAGGCTGCCGCCAGCGCCGATGAGCAATACGCCTTTGTCTCCTTGTCGCAGCACAGCGAAACCGGCGAGCGACCCCAGGCCAGCGTGGTCTTCAGCGTGGCCGGGCAAGAGGTGCGCGGCCAGTCGCAGGGCAACGGGCCGGTGGACGCCTCGCTCAAGGCGATCGAGTCGCACGTCAACAGCGGGGCCGAGATGGTGTTGTACGCCGTCAACGCCATCAGCGGCTCCACCGAAAGCCAGGGCGAGGTCACGGTGCGGCTGCAAAACAGTGGCCGGGTGGTCAATGGCGTCGGTGCCGACCCGGACATCGTGGTCGCCTCGGTCAAGGCCTACCTGAGCGCGCTGAACAAGTTACACAGTAAAGCCGAGCGGGTGGCGGCACAGGGCTGACGGCCACTATAATTAAGGCGTTAGATGAGGAAGGTTGTGCAAGTGATTGATCTTGCATGATTTTTTATAAAATTTGTGAAAACAACGCTTCCACACTACCGATAGTGTGGGGACATTTGGAAAAACGCTAGCTATGGGTTTTGCGTAAACCGTCTTGGTGTTTACCACGGCTTACCAAGACCCAGAGCGGGCGTTTTTCCGAATTTGCCCGCGCCAGTACAGGCCTTTTGCGCAGCATGTTTTCGTAAGTTTTTGTGTATATTCGCCGCAGTTCATTTTCGCCGGAGCCCCCATGAGAACACGTACACCTTATTCACTTCATAGCTTTCTAGCGGTATGTGCGGTGTGCCTTGGCGTGGGATTGGCGGCAGCTGCGCCGGCGACACAGGCGGGCGAGCGCAAGAAAGCAGCCGTCAAGGTGCAAAAAGTACAGGAAAAGAAGAAGACGCAAAAAGTACAGGAAAAGAAAAAGGTGCAGACGGCGCAAAAGACGCAAAAGGCGCAAAAAAGCACGAAAGTCGCCATTGCCCAAAAATCAGGCACAGGCCGCAAGCAAGCGCAGGCCTCTGCGTCCAAGCGCAACGGCCGTGCCGTCGCTGCGGTATCCACTCAAACCAAGGCACGGGGAAAAGCCAGCGGCAATGGGCGCTTTGTCGCCTCAGCGCGGCGCCAAGCCGTCGCCAAGGTCGCTTATGCACCGCCGCCACGCCTGAGTTTTGGCCAGTTGGCGGGCTTGCATGCAACGCAGGATCCGCTCGACTTGAAGTCCAGCGTGGCCTTGGTGATCGACCAGGATACGCATGAGATTTTGCTCAGCAAAAACGACCACGCCGTGCTGCCGATTGCCTCCCTCACCAAACTCATGACCGGCGTGCTGGTGAGTGAGGCGAAGCTGCCGATGGAGGAGATGCTCACCATCACGCAGGACGACGTTGACACCGAAAAAGGCAGCCGCTCACGCCTGACGGTCGGCACCACCCTGACCCGTGGCGAGCTGCTGCACCTGGCGCTGATGTCGAGTGAAAACCGCGCCGCCCATGCGCTTGGCCGCACCTATCCGGGCGGCCTGGAGAATTTTGTACACCTGATGAACAGCAAGGCCAAGGCCTTGGGCATGGGCGATACGCGCTATGTCGAGCCGACCGGCCTGTCAAGCATGAACCAGTCAAGCGCACGCGACCTGGTGCTGCTGGTCGATACCGCTTACCGCGACAGCCGGCTGCGCGAGCTGACCACGTCGCCCAGCTACACCGTCGATGTCGGCGCCCGCACCTTGCAGTACAACAACACCAACCGCCTGGTGCACAACCCGCAGTGGGATATTGGTTTGCAAAAAACGGGCTTTATCTCGGACGCCGGCCAATGCCTGGTGATGCAGGCCAATGTGGCCGGGCGTAAATTGATCATGGTGTTTTTGGACTCGGCCGGCAAACTCAGCCGCCTTGGTGACGCCGAACGCGTGCGCCGCTGGGTCGAGGAGTCACCCGTCCATAGCCCACTGGGCAAGCCCGTGGCGCAGCACATGCCGGCCGGTGTTGCCGCCTCAGTGCTCGCCTCGGTAGCCTAGCGTCCCCGAGATCGCCTGGGCCGTCGCCTTCAGCTTGCCCAGCCAGGCATCGTCAAGGCGGTCGGCTGGGGCCGAAATCGACAGCCCCGCGACAAGCACGCCCTGGTCGTCATAAATTCCCACCGCCATGCAGCGCACGCCCAGCTCCAACTCTTCATTGTCACGGGCAATACCCTCTTGGCGCGCGCGCGCCAGCTCGCGCTCAAGCACCGGCAGCTGGGTGATGCTGTTGCGGGTTTGGCCGGCCAGACCGGTGCGGGTGGCATAGCTGCGCACGCGCTGCACGTCGTCCAGGGCCAAAAAAAGTTTACCCACCGAGGTCAGATGCAGCGGGGCCCGACCGCCAATGGCGCGCACCACTTGCATGCCCGAGCGCTCGCTGTAGGTTCGCTCGACATACACAATCTCATCGCCCTGGCGCAGGCTGAGGTTGACCGGCTGCTGAATCAGCTGGTGCAAGGCACGCATCGGCAGCAGTGCCGCATCGCGCACGCTGAGCCGGGCCTTGACCAGGTTGCCGAGTTCCAGCAGTCGCAGGCCCAGGCGGTAAAAACCAATCTCGGGCCGCTCGACATAGCGTCCGGTGGTCAAGTCGTTGAGGATGCGATGGGTGGTCGACGGATGCAGACCGGTTTTCTCACTGATCTCTTTGAGCGACATCACCTGGTCGCACGCGGCCAGCACATCGATCAGTGAAAAAATACGCTCGATGACCTGCACGTTAGGCGTTGCGGGGAGATGCTTGTCGGGGGTCCGCATAGGGCTGCCTTGTCGCTGACTGAAGGCCGCCATTTTATCTGGTGAAATTAGAGCCCAGCGCCGCCTGCGCTCTGGGGCTGCCAGCAGCCATCGCGCAGCAGTTCATGCGGTTGAAAGTGGGTTTTGTAATGCATCTTGGCACTGTCCTTGATCCAGTAGCCCAGGTAGACATAAGGCAGTTGCAGCTGGCGCGCCTGTGCCAACTGCCAAAGCACGCTGAAAGTGCCGTAGCTGGCACCTGCATCAGCTGCATAAAAGGTGTAGACGGCTGAAATGCCATCGTCCAGCAGGTCCAGGATCGAAACCATTTTGAGCGCGCCCAAGCTCCCATCGGGCAGGGTCTCAAAGAACTCGACCAAGCGTGAGTTGACCCGACTTTGCAGCAAAAACTGGGTGTACTGCTCCACACTGTCGTGGTCCATGCCGCCCCCGCTATGGCGGCTGCTTTGGTAGTGCACATAGAGCTGGTAATGCGCGGCGTCAAAGCCGAGCGCGCGTACCCGCACCTGCAAGCGCTGCTGGCCTTGGCTATAGCGTGTGTAGGTGCGCCGCTGACTGCGGCGGGCGCACCACTGCTGCACCACAATGCGCAGCGGCACACAGGCCTGGCAGTCGTCGCAGTACGGGCGGTAGGTGAACAGGCCGCTGCGGCGAAACCCCTGGGCCACCAACTGCGCGTAGTTCTCGCGCCGAACCCAGTGGCCGGGTGATGCCACCTGCGAGCGCGCCTGGCGCCCCGGCAAATAGCTGCAGGCATAGGGCTCGGTTGCATAAAATTGAAGCGTCTGCACGGCGAGCTCCTTGCGTTGCATCACGTGGTGAGGGTGGAGGTGGCGGCGTTGTGGCAGACGCTGTCGGCGCTGCCGCTGCTGGCGTCAGGTGTCAAAATTTCACGCCAAAAAATAGGCTCAAAAACCCATGGCACGGCGGCCGCCTGGTCCAGGCTTTGAAGGTGCTGGCGCAGTTGCGCTCGCGGTATTTCAGCCGCCCCGAACGAGGCCAAATGCTGTGTTTTTTGCTGGCAATCGACCAGCGGTATGGCATGGTGCTTGCACAGCGCCATCAAGGCACAAAGCGCAATTTTGGAGGCATCGCTGCGGTGCGCAAACATCGACTCGCCAAACACTGCCCGGCCCAGCGCCACGCAATACAGGCCCCCGACCAGCTCGCCATCAACCCAGGTCTCGATGCTGTGGGCATGACCGGCGTGGTGCAAGGCCTCGTAGGCGGCGACCATTTGCGGCAGGATCCAGGTTCCCAGCTGGCCACCGCGTTCAGCGTTGGCACAGGCCCGGATCACCGCAGCAAAATCGTGGTCGATGCGAATTTCACACGCCGCACAGCGCCGAAAGCGCTCAAGCGTCTTGCGCAAAGAGCGGTGCAGCCGAAAATTGGCCGTCTGCAACACCATGCGCGGCTCAGGCGACCACCACAAAACAGGTTGTCCGGCGCTGAACCAGGGAAAAATACCTTGCGCATAAGCCTGCACCAGCGTCGCCACATCAAGGGCGCCACCGGCGGCCAAAAGTCCCGGCGCCGGCGACGTGGCACTCCAGGCCAAAGCCGTATCGGGAAAGGGTGCGCCAGGCGCGAGCCAAAGAAGGGGCATGGGGAAAATGGCGGGCGGGTGTTCAAGCCCATCATAGCCATGAACGTATTCTGCCCAGGATGGTGGCACCCCCAGGCCAGCTCACTTCGCGCGGATCATCGTCCCATAGGCCTGGTCGGTCAAAATCTCCAGCAGCAGCGCGTGCGGCACCCGGCCATCGATGATGTGAACCGCATTGACACCGTTTTGGGCGGCAGTCAGTGCGCCTTCGATTTTGGGCAGCATGCCGCCCGAAATCGTTCCGTCGGCGAACAAGGACTCGATTTCTGCGGCGCTCAAGTCGGTCAGCAGCCGGCCTTTTTGATCGAGCACACCGGCAATATTGGTCAGCAGCAAGAGCTTTTCAGCTTGCAGCACCGTTGCCAGTTGACCCGCTACAACATCGGCGTTGATGTTGTAGCTCTCGTTGTCGACACCAAAACCAATCGGGCTGATGACCGGGATAAAGGCATCGTCTTGCAGCGCCTTGACCACGCTCGGGTCGATGCTGACGATCTCGCCGACTTGGCCGAGGTCGATCATTTTGCGCGGATCAGCGTGGTCGGGCATGCGCAGTTTTTGCGCCCGAATCAGGCCGCCGTCGCGCCCGGTCAGCCCCACCGCTTTGCCGCCCGCCTGGTTGATCAGGCCGACGATGTCTTGCTGCACCTCACCGGCCAGCACCCACTCGACAACTTCCATGGTTTCGGCATCGGTGACGCGCATGCCTTGCACGAATTCGCCTTTCTTGCCCAGGCGCTTGAGCGCGGTCTCGATTTGCGGGCCGCCGCCGTGCACCACGACCGGATTCATGCCGACCAGTTTGAGCAACACCACGTCCTCGGCAAAGTCGGCTTGCAGCGCCGGGTCGGTCATGGCATTGCCACCATATTTGATGACCATCGTCTTGCCGTGGTAGCGGCGAATATAGGGCAAGGCCTGCGCCAAAATTTCGGCTTTATCGCGGGAAGCGATAGGGGTTAAACCGGCTGCAGTGGAGAGAGGCATGGGGCGGATCCAAAAAAGTTGGAGGCATTGTAGAAGACCGCGTACAGGCCCATAAAGGCGGCCTCAATGGCGCAGCCAGCTCGGCACCTTGAAGCGAATAATCATCAAATAGGCGGCGACATAACTCACCACGAACAGAATGCAAAACGCCATCAAAACAGCCGTATTGCGCCAAAACATGAGTGCGGGCACGACCGTCAGCATGGTGAAGGTCCACAAATAGGGCGAGGTACGGTTGTTGCGCATCAGGATGCGGCGCGAGGCATCGTCATGGAACACCTTGTGCACGATGCGGCGGTAGATCAGCTGGTGGAAATGCAGCGCATCGGCCACGCTCGGAGAGGTGCCGCGCGCCAGCTTGCGGTAGATGGAAAACAGGGTTTCCCATACCGGGTAGATCAGCAGCAGCATCGGAAACCAGGGTGAGACTTGCGCGTTCCGCTGCACCAGCAACAAGCTGGCCGTCGCAATCAAGACGCCCCAAACATAGGCCCCGCCATCACCGGCAAAAATCAGTCCGCGCGGATAGTTCCAAACCAGAAAACCGGCCGATGCACCCATCAGGCAGACCAAAATGCCGGCCAATTGCCGGTCTCCAACTTGCAAGGCGACGTAAATCAAGGCCAGGCATACGGCCAGTGCCACCATGCCGGCCAGACCGTTGTAGCCATCGATGATGTTAAAGGCGTGCGGCAGACCCGTAATGGACAGGAATGCCAGCACCCAACCCAGCCACGGCGCGGCTACCAGGGCCATGTCCAGCCAGGGCACGCCGAGTCGTGGCACGCTCAGGTCTAAGAAAAACAATGCCAGCCCCGCCGACAAGCCGGTCAAGATCAAGCGGTAGTAGACGGCCAGCCGCTGCGTCAAATCCTCCACCACACCGCCAACCAGGGCCGGGAGCAGCAAACCGAGCCAGGCCAGGGCGACGCCGACGCTGATGCCTAAAAAACCCGTGTTCTGGTAATAAAAAGCCACCACCGCCGCCGCCAAGCCGGCAAAGAAGCCCAAGAAAATCGCCAACCCACCGAGCCGAGGCACATCGCCGACATGGAAACGTTGCGGCTTGGCCGCACCGTACCGTCCCGCATGGTCGCGGGCACGTCGAATCACCAGTAGCGCGACCAGCATGGCCACAAAAAAA
>JAYVXE010000434.1:0-3350 GCA_043785395.1 Burkholderiaceae bacterium
GCGCAAGCTGGTAAAGCGAGTAATGCTATTAAAATCATAGCAAATGAAGTCCATCCCGTGCCCAGCAGCGCCTTTCCCAGCGCCGCCACCCGGCCACACAACTCGCGCCTGAACTGCGAGCGCTTGCAGGCCACCTTTGGCCTGACGCTGCCGCCTTGGCAGCACGGCGTGGCACGGATGCTGCACGAAATCCTTTAGCCCAACCCTTTCTTTGCGCTTCGGCCCGCTGTTTTTTGGCGTCGGCCCGCAGCGCAGTCCACACCATTTACACCGCGCACCACGCGCTTATCCCTCTCCATGACACCACGCAAAGGCCTGATTCTCGCCGGCGGCTCTGGCACCCGGCTCCACCCCGCCACCTTGGCAATCAGCAAGCAATTGCTGCCGGTCTACGACAAGCCGATGATTTACTACCCGCTCAGCACCTTGATGCTGGCCGGCATCCGCGACATCCTGATCATCAGCACGCCGCAAGACACCCCGCGTTTTCAACAGTTGCTGGGCGACGGTGCGCAGTGGGGCTTGAACCTTCAGTACGCCGTGCAAGCCAGCCCCGACGGCCTGGCGCAGGCCTTTTTGATTGGCGAATCCTTCATCGGCAACGCCCCGAGTGCGCTGGTACTGGGCGACAACATCTTCTACGGCCATGATTTTGTGCAGCTGCTGGCCGATGCCGATGCCCAGGACACGGGTGCCACCGTCTTCGCCTACCACGTCACCGACCCCGAACGCTACGGCGTGGTGGCGTTTGACGCCCAGGGCAAGGCGCGCAGCATCGAAGAAAAACCCCTGAAGCCGCAGAGCAACTACGCCGTCACCGGCCTGTACTTTTACGACCGCCAAGTGGTGGACATCGCCAAGGCGGTGCAGCCCAGCGCACGCGGCGAGCTGGAGATCACGGCGGTCAACCAAGCCTACTTGGAGCGCGGCCAGCTCCAGGTGCAAATCATGCAGCGCGGCTACGCCTGGCTGGACACCGGCACGCACGAGAGCCTGCTGGAGGCCGGGCAGTTCATCGCCACGCTGGAGCATCGGCAGGGCTTGAAGATTGCCTGCCCCGAAGAAATCGCCTGGCGCCATGGTTTTATCGACAAAGAACAGCTGGCCCGACTCGCCGCGCCACTGGTCAAAAGCGGCTACGGCCAGTACCTGAACCAGTTGCTGGCAGAAGGCGCGCGCGCATGAAAGTCATTGCCACCCAGATCCCAGACGTGCTGATCTTCGAGCCCAAAGTGTTCGGCGACGCGCGTGGGTTTTTCATGGAGAGCTTTAACCGCAAAGTCTTTGAAGCCGCGGTCGGCCAGCCCTTTGACTTTGTGCAAGACAACCACAGCCGCAGCAGCAAAGGGGTTTTACGTGGACTGCACTACCAGTTGCCCCCCTATGCCCAGGGCAAATTAGTTCGTGTGGCCCGGGGGGCGGTGTTTGATGTGGCGGTGGACATTCGAAGGCAGTCTCCCACGTTCGGCCAATGGGCCGGCGCTGAGCTGACGGAGGACAACCAGCGCCAGCTGTGGGTGCCGCCCGGCTTCGCCCATGGTTTTCTAGTGCTGAGTGACAGCGCTGATTTCCTCTATAAAACCACTGCCTACTATGCCCCCACGCATGATCGAGGGATCGCCTGGAATGATCCGGCTTTGGCAATCCATTGGCCAGATACTGGATGTCCGCCAGCGTTGTCGGCCAAAGACCAAGCTGGGTGTTTGCTGGCTGATGCAGATTGTTTTGATTTATGAACCCCCATGCTGAACCCGTCGCGTCTTTAGGGGAAATGTTTCGCACGCTCTGGGTTCACCGCAAGCTGATTGCCCGTATGGGCCGACGCGAGGTGGTGGGGCGTTACCAAGGGTCGGTGATGGGGTTGATGTGGTCCCTGCTCAATCCGATTTTTATGCTGGCGATCTACACCTTTGTATTCTCGGTGGTGTTTCGCGCTCGCTGGGGAACGGGTGAGGAGACCCGCACGCAGTTCGCCATCGTGCTATTCGCCGGACTTATCGTCCACGCATTGTTTGCCGAGGTGCTGAACCGTGCCCCACAGCTGGTACTGGGTAACGTTAACTATGTGAAAAAAGTTGTTTTCCCGCTGGAAATATTGCCTGTAGTGCAGTTGATGGTGGCATCTTTTCATGCACTGATCAGTGTGTTTGTGCTGTTGGCTGCGTCTTTGCTGTTCAATGGGTCGATTCCCCTAACTGCGATGTTGCTGCCGATGGTTATGCTGCCCCTGCTGCTCCTCACGCTGGGGTTGGCATGGGCACTTGCTTCGCTCGGTGTGTTTTTGCGTGATGTGGGTCAGACGGTCGGTATTCTCACCTCGGTTATGTTGTTCATGTCACCGGTTTTTTTTCGCATCGAGTCACTGCCAGAAGAGCTGCGACCGTGGATGCAGCTCAACCCGCTCACTTTCATCATTGAGCAGACGCGGGAAGTATTGGTGTGGGGGCGCCTTCCCAATTGGCCAAGTTTGTTGTTGTACTGGGTATTGGCCATTGGTGTGGCGTGGCTGGGATTTGCCTGGTTTCAGAAGACACGCAAGGGGTTTGCAGATGTTCTCTGAAATGAAGGAAAAACGCCCCGTGGCGATACGGGTCAGTGGGCTGCAGAAGTGTTTTGAAATTTATGCGACCCCTGGCCATCGGCTGCGACAGTTCATCATGCCCCGCCTGCGTCGCTGGATGGGCCTGGCAAGCAGCAACTATTTTCGTGAGTTCTGGGCGTTGCGTGATGTGTCTTTTGAGGTTTCTCAAGGACAGACGGTAGGCATCATTGGGCGCAACGGGTCTGGCAAATCCACGCTGCTCCAGATTATCTGCGGGACATTGCATCCAACCCATGGACAGGTCGAGGTGCAGGGGCGGGTGGCTGCACTGCTGGAGCTGGGGTCCGGCTTTAATCCCGAATTTTCTGGTCGGGAAAATGTATTCTTCAATGCCGGTGTATTGGGGCAAAGCGAAGAGCGCACGCGTGAAAAGTTTGCCGATATTGAGGCCTTTGCGGATATCGGCGAATTTATGGACCAGCCGGTCAAGACCTATTCCAGTGGAATGCTGGTGCGTTTGGCTTTTGCGGTGATTGCCCATGTCGACGCCGATATCCTTGTGATTGATGAGGCACTGGCTGTGGGGGATGCTTTTTTTACCCAGAAGTGCATGCGTTTTCTGCGCAGTTTCATGCAGCATGGCACGGTACTGTTTGTGAGTCACGACACGGCAGCAGTCAAGGGTTTGTGCAGCTATGCTGTCTGGCTCGATAAGGGTGAAGTGCGAGAGCAGGGTGCCCCCAAGGATGTGTGCGAACATTATCTGAAAGCTTATTATGAGGCCCAGCAGGGAAGCCCTGAAGCCGAT